>JAZRHK010000121.1:0-1793 GCA_045644725.1 Candidatus Coprenecus sp.
CCTCTGAAAAATAGTAAATAAGGCCGAAAACATGCACTTTTTTGCTGAGCCACAAAATGGCCAGAAAAGGTTCAGCTGAGCCCGTATTTGAGCCTATTGCTGAGCTAAAAAATGAGCCATCTGAACCGCGTAATGAGCCTTGAATTCAAAAAAAGGCAGTGCTATGTTGTAATCGACCTCAGTAAAGTGCGCCGGGTGTATTGTTTGGCGACGGGCATCCGGCACACGAAAATAAGCATTCACATTCTATCTGATTTCTTACATTAAATCAATACAGAATATGCCAGAAATGAAAAGGATTGTCGGTGCAAACAGGGCGAACAAAGGCGCTTGTTCTATGTTAGCCATCTATGAGTAACGAAATCTACTCATGGTTGCGAGAGGCTTCGATAAATTCATTAAGATCCAGCTTCAGAAAAGAGCAGATCTTAACTGCAAGCTCTAAATCTATACTCCTGGCCCCTTGCTCAATCCTGGATAAATATGACTGGGTCATCCCCAGATGATCCGCCAGATCCTGCTGCTTAATCTTTTGCTCCATTCGCCCTTGGCGAACAAAGTCACCGAAAAGCTCAGCAAAGCTCAGCTCCTCTTCATGATTCATAATAATGAGTCCCCTCCCTCGTATAATATATTAGGTAGAAAATATGCCTGATTGTCATATTAACAAGATAACACCAAAGTCATAAAGTGTCAAAAGATTTTGAAGTTATGCGTATGAGTTGCAAAAAGTGAAAATTAAAATTATCATAAAATAGTAAATATGACTATTTGGCATATTCGGAATTGAGGCAGAGGAGGCGTGCCATGAATTCTATCTATCCTAATTTAGATACAGAGATGGCGAAGAGAAATATAGATTATCGGGATTTGGCAAAAGAGATAGGGATAAGTGATATGGCTATGTACCGCAGAATGATAGGTGTAACGAGATGGTCTCTGCATGAGGCTATAAGAATAAGCTGGCTTTTGAACGGAGTAGATATACACAAGCTCTTTGAAAAGAGAACGGAAGAAGGGGGTAATTAATATTTGCGACATTTGTTTGAAGAGTCCCTGCGATAGCCGATGCCCAAACGCTCCTGATCCTCCTCGGGTATTCATTTGTTCTGGCTGCGGCAATCCGATCCTGGAAGGGGATGACTACTGGGACATTATGGGCGAGCAGTGGTGTGAGGAGTGTGTAAGCAAGGCGAGAGGGGTTGCAGAATATGATCCTGACTAATGCCAATTACTACTCAGCAGAATCAAACAGAGAATATATGTCAGTCTCCCAGTATAAGCAGTTCAAGAAGTGTGAAGCAGCTGCTATGGCCCAGATAAGAGGGGAGTGGGAGCAGGAGCAGACCACGGCATTACTTGTAGGTAGCTATGTTGATGCCTGGTTTGAAGGGACTCTGGATGAGTTCAAAAAAGAGCACCCGGAGATATTCAAGAAGGACGGGGCGCTGAAGGCGGACTTCCAGCAGGCAGAGGATATCATAGCAAGAGTCCAAAAAGACAAAGTCTTTATGTATTATATGTCCGGAAGAAAGCAGCTCATCCGCACAGCAGAGCTTTTCGGTTGCAAGTGGAAAATCAAGATAGACAGCCGCCTTCGGGACAAAGTTGTAGATTTGAAAGTTATGCGCAGCATGGAGCGCGTCATGGGCAAGAGCTTTGTTGAACATTGGTGCTACGACCTGCAGATGGCAGTGTATGCCGCGGTGGAAGAGAAAGCCTTAAAGAGAAAGAGCCCCTTAAGTACATATCTGGCAGTGGTGACAAAACAGACGCCGGCAGACCTGGATGTT
>JAZRHK010000122.1:0-18836 GCA_045644725.1 Candidatus Coprenecus sp.
CCCAGACTCACGAAGAGCAGGAACAATGAGATACCTGTGATGATGTCGGGGTTGAGCATCGGGATATTGTTCAGGGAGTTCATTATCGCCTTTTTCCTGCCGCGGAGATTATGTATGCCGATAGCTGCAATTGTCCCCAGAATGGTGGAGAATATAGCTGCAACTATCGCAATGACAAGTGTATTCTGGATAGCATGCATCAGTGAATGATGGGAGCCGGATGTGAAAAGGGAGCTGTACAGTTTGGTAGAGAATCCGGTCCAGTTGCCCAGAACCTTTGCCTCGGTAAATGAGAATATTGCAATAATCAATATAGGTGCATAGAGCAATATCAGAAGCAGCCACAGATATGACTGGGCTATAATTTTTTTCATTTTCATCAGATTAGCCCTCCTTCATTTCCTGCAGCCTCCTCCTTCTTGTCAGAGAAGACCTCCATTGCCAAGATAAATACAAGCATTATAAGAGAAAGTACTGCACCATAGTTCCACATGCCGTTGTTGATGTTCTCCTGGATGGTGGTACCGAACAGTTTGATGGTGTTCATGGTCAGGAGCTCCGCAATGGCGAATGTGGAGATGGTGGGCATAAATACCATCATGATTCCACTCATTATTCCGGGCATGGAAAGTGGAATCACCACTTTCCTGAACACGGTGACCGGGTTTGCACCAAGATCCTGGGCTGCCTCTATGTAACTGTGGTCCATTTTTGCCATTGTGTTGTAAATGGGGTATATCATGAACGGCAGGAAGTTGTAAACCATTCCAAAGATTAGTGCACCCTGTCCGAGGGGGATACGTATGAAGTCAAAAAGGGCCACTGTGGCAAGTGTGCGGACCAGAATGTTGATCCACATCGGCAGGATGAAGAGCAGCACCATCACTTGCGAGCGGCATAGCGATTTGTTGCTCAGAATATATGCTGCGGGGTATCCGAGCAGAAGGCAGAAAAGTGTGGTGATGATGGCTATGCCAATGGAGTATACAAATGTGTTCGCATCCTCCGGGCTCGAGAAGAACTTGGTGAAGTTTGTGAATGAGAACTCACCGTCATTGTTCTGGAAAGCATAGATGAATATCAGCACCAGTGGAAGCACCACGAATACCAGCATAAATACGAGATACGGTATCGACCAGTTGCTCCTTTTGGTGAATATTTTGGCTAACCATTTCATAGCAGGGTAATTTTAAGGTCTTCAGGGAGGATACGTACACTTACAAGGTCCCTGTTGTCCCATACATCATTTGTATCCACATATATGTTTTCACCTGTCTCTGTGCGGACTGTCAGATGATAGTGGTTTCCTTTGTACAGAATAAAGCGTACATCACCCAGCAGATTGCCATCCTCTTCGTTGTCCATCAGATCCACTTTGTTGAAGGGGACCTCCACTTTGACTTTTTCGCCACCTTCGATTCCTTCCATCTCTTCGCACAGGAATGATGTGTCGAGGATCTCCACATGGGTCTTGTCGAGCATCTTGCCCACAAATGTGTTGGTGGTGCGCTCTTTCTCCATTACGTGTATGTCGACAGGCTTGATGATCATGCCCACTTCATTGCCCACTTCAAATGCGTTGTAGTCCTGGATAAGGATTTCATATCCGTTTTCGGTAAGTACCACTATCTCATAATGGACACCCTTGAAGATGCAGGACTGTACTGTGCCGGTAAACATGGCTGATGCCGTATTGTTCAGGATATATACATCCTCAGGACGGATTACCACATCTACGGGAACATTCTCGCCGAAGCCCGAATCGACGCACTCGAACTCGTGTCCCAGGAATGATACAAGTTTGTCCTGGATCATGGTGCCGTTCAGTATATTGCTCTCTCCGATGAAGTCTGCTACAAATGAGTTCTTGGGCTCATTATAGATATCCATTGGGGAACCTATCTGCTGGACTGTACCTTCGCTCATCACAACGATGGTGTCGCTGAGGGTAAGTGCCTCCTCCTGGTCGTGGGTTACATATATGAAAGTGATACCCAGAGTCTTGTGCATCTCCTTGAGCTCCATCTGCATATCCTTGCGCATCTTCAGGTCGAGTGCGGCAAGTGGCTCGTCAAGAAGGAGCACCTGGGGCCTGTTCACTATGGCACGTGCTATGGCTACCCTCTGCTGCTGACCTCCGGAGAGGGAGTTGATGTCCCTCCACTCATAGTCGATCATACCCACCATTTTGAGGGCTTTGCGCACGCGCATATCTATTTCGTCCTCCTGGACATCCTTAAGTTTGAGTCCGAAGGCAATATTGTCATATACATTCAGGTAAGGGAACAGGGCATAACGCTGGAATACTGTGTTTACAGGGCGCTTGTGGGGCGGTGTGTTGGTTATGTCTTCCCCGTTGATTTTTATCTCACCCTGGTCGGCATTGCCGAACCCGGCCAAAAGCCTCAAGAGTGTCGTCTTTCCGCATCCTGAAGGTCCCAGAATGGTTACAAACTCTCCGCGTTTTACGGAAATGCTCACATCGTCCAGTACGCACTTGTCTCCGAAGTGTTTTGAGATGTGGTTAAACTCGATAATGTTGTCGTTCACTTTATTTACCATTTTCTTAAAGCTTTTGTCAAGTCCATTCTCCAGGTAGCACCAATATTTATCTGGTGGCTCTGTGTATATTCTGTGTTGTGTGTCCAAGTGGCAAATACCCTCAGATCCCTATAGTTACGGACAGGGAAAAATTCTGCACCCACACCGTAGAAGAGGTTGTCGCCCACAAAGTCATATTCGAGGATGTCGGATGCCCTCTCAAAGCCCACCTTCAGGAAAGGTCTGCACCACGAGCACCCTTCGTACGAAGGCATTGCAAGTGCAGTGAAATCTTCGGTGAAGAGGTTGTTGAACTCATAGGAGCGGGTCATATAGTCAAGGACAAGGGAGAAATCTCCCATATGGAACTTGTTGCCGAGGTTGAGTGCCTTTACAAAAGCACCTTTGTCATATTGCCACAGGTTTACGCTCCAGTAGGATTCGTACCAGTCACACTCTGATCTCCAGGCAAGGGCGTATGCAAAATTGTTGGGGTCATAGGCCAATGGAGAATTTGCCACCTGCAACAGTATTGAGTGCCCTTCTGCAGGGTAGAATGCAGCTGATGCTCCCCATTGCCAACAGTCAAATGAGTTGTAGAAGAGGGAGCTCATATCGAAATATGTGTCTACCTCCATGGCATCATATTCGAAGCCTCCGACAAAAATGGCATCTTTACCGGCGGAGATGGAGAACCAGTCGTTTTCGTATGTGAGCAATAGCCAACAGATGTTGCTTCCGTACTCGGGTGAGAGGAACTTGATGTTGGAACTGTAGGAAAAATGGGGGGATATGTTACCGTCTATATTTAGATATATACCATCGCTGTAGAAGCGACCGCTTTTATCTGTTATTGATTGATTGAACCCCAATCGGGTATCCAGTGAAATTTCAGGGATGTAATCAATTGCTGTTGTATCCTCTGCCTCCTGCGCGAAGATAGCTGAGCTAATTGTCATAAAGACAACCAAATAAAAGGGAAATAGTTTCTTCATCTAATACTAATAAACAGTAAATACCATAAAAAATTTGTTTTCGTTTTACATTAAAAAGCGGTCACAAGTCCTTGCGGGAACTCATAATCGCTTTAGTTGGGAACAAAGTTAGAATAAACTTTGAATTAAATGTTATATCTAGTCAAGAAATTTCACTTTTTCCATCTTGCGAGGCTTGGCTGCAGGTTCCTCGTCGGGGTATCCGAGCCCAACGCACAGGCAGAATTCATACCCCTCGCTGAAGCCCAGAAGGTCAAGCACAGGCTGACATTTCTCATTGCCCATTATGAATCTTACTGGGATTCCCAAGCAGATGGATCCTACTCCATAGGACCATGCGGAGAGCATTATGTTTTCTGCAAGAAGACCACAGTCGTATGCGGAGAAGGGGTATTCAGGATCTCGTGCCAGGAATAGCATTACAGGTGCACCCCGGAAGCCGCCTTCTACCATTTCTGGTTTCAAATCAGGATTGCCGGCTACCATAAGTTCCTTTATTTTATCCATTGTGGCAGGATTGTCCACCACTCGCACCTCCCAAGATTGTCTGTTTTGGCCGTTCGGGGCATTGATGCCGCACTCCATAATTTTGTGAAGGAGCTCTCTGCTTACAGGTTCAGCCTTGTATTTGCGGATGCTGCGGCGGGTCATTATGTTCTCTACCACTGCATTGTCGTACTGGGAAGTTTGGTTCTCCGTGGGGGCCTGATTGCAGGCTATGGCTGCAAAAATTGCAATGCCGATGAATATGGATCTGATCGGTTTCATATTGCTGGTACATTAAGTGTTTGTACAAATTTACTATTTTTGTAACAAAAAACAACTGTAGTATGCCAAAATTACCTGCAACAGCGGCAAATGACCCTATGGGGGCTGCCATATATGATTACCATACCCAAGGAAAAGCTGCAAAGTTGCGGGTCTTTTCTTCGCAATTTGATGAAGATGAGATCCCTGTTGCGGATCTTTTTAGGAATTTCAGTGATATGCCGTATCTGGAGAAGGTGGCACTTGAATTGGCGCAAGGGGCAATTCTCGATGTTGGCGCAGGGGCAGGATGTCACTCCATAGCACTCGGAAAGATGGGGAAAAAGACTACCGCAATGGATATATCGCCCCTCTCTGTGCAGGTGATGCGTGAAAGGGGGGTAAATGCTGTGCAGGCTGACTTCTGGGATCCCGCTTTCGCTGCGCAATTTGATACGGTGCTGATGCTTATGAACGGCTCCGGCATTATAGGCAGAGTGGAGAATATGGGGACCTTTTTTGAAAGGATCAGGAGCCTGCTGAAGCCGGGCGGCTGTGTACTTATGGATTCGAGCGATCTCCGCTATCTGTACGAAGAAGAGGACGGGAGTTTTGCAATAGACCTTGCGGGAGATTATTATGGTGAGCTTGATTATCAGATGCAGTACAAAAGTGTAAAAGGGGAGCCTTTTGATTGGCTTTATATTGATTTTCAGACCCTCTCGTATTATGCCGGGCAATACGGATTCAAAGTGGAACTGGTGGCTGAAGGTGAGCACTACGATTATTTGGCTAAAATTTGGTAAATACTTGCCCATAGCATATCTTTGCACCCAATTTTAAACTTATATAGCAGTGGCATTTACAACTAACACAAACATCGTACGTTATAAGCTTTTGTCCAAGCTTGTAGGCCTATGGAAAGATGGCAATCTGGTAGAAAAAATTGATTATGTTCCCATCGAATTGAGTCCAAGAAACTCAAAGATTTTTGGAAGATGCTGTGTGCACAAGGAGAGAGCTGTATGGAAATACAAATCGTTTCCTCTTCTTGGTTTTGATATGTGGGATGAGGTGGATGAGCTCAAACCTCTTTCGGCATATGCAAAAGAGGCTATGGAGAGGACCAAAATGAAAGAGAACATAATGTGTGTTATCGATGACGCATGTTCTTCATGTGTGTCGATCAAATATGAAATCACCTCTCTTTGTAAAGGTTGTGTAGCCCGTAACTGTTATATGAACTGTCCTAAGGATGCTGTCTATTTCGACTCTCACGGACAAGCTAAAATCGATCACGACAAGTGTATCAGCTGTGGTATCTGTCACAAGACATGTCCTTACCACGCTATCGTTTATATCCCAATCCCTTGTGAAGAGGCTTGTCCTGTCGGAGCTATCTCCAAAGATGAGAATGGTTATGAGCACATCGATGAGAGCAAGTGCATCTACTGCGGTAAATGTATGAAGGCATGTCCTTTCGGTGCAATCTTCGAAATATCACAGATTTTTGATATTCTCAATTCTATCCGCAGAGGGGAGAAAGTGGTGATTATACCTGCTCCTGCAGTGCTGGCACAGTACAAACAGCCTATAGAAAAGGTTTACGGTGCCATGAAAGCTGTAGGTTTCAGTGAGGTGGTAGAGGTAGCCAAAGGTGCCATGATTACTACAGAGCACGAGGCAGAGGAGCTCCTTGAGAAAGTTAAGGAGGGTCAGCCATTTATGACCACATCATGCTGCCCTTCATATGTGGAGCTTGTGAAGAAACATATCCCCGAGATGATGCCATACGTTTCTCACACCAAATCACCTATGTATTACACAGCTGAGATGGTGAAGAAAGCAGATCCTAATGCAAAAGTAGTGTTCCTTGGACCTTGTATCGGCAAGAGAAAAGAGGCGAAGGATGTTGAGTTTGTGGATTATGTGATGTCATTCGAGGAGTTCAATGCAACTCTCATCGGTATGGGTATCAATATTGACGATTGTGAGCCTTATGTTATCTCCGATGAGTCTATGAGAGAAGCTCACGGCTTCGCCCGCACAGGAGGTGTTTCTGATGCAGTGGTAGCTTATCTTGGTGATAGGGCAAACGGCCTTCAGATCGTCAAGGTGGCAGATATGAACAAGAAGAATATAGGTCTTTTGAAGAGCTATGCGAAGAGGGGTTCGGCAAATGCAAACTTTGTGGAGGTTATGACTTGTGAAAGTGGCTGTATAACAGGTCCTGTAGCATTTAACCCCGACTTGGCACAGAGCCAGATTATCTTCAATAAGGCTATGGCTGCGGTGAAGAAATCATACACAGACGAGAGAAAGTAAAATTTCTCCGTTCAGCTGCAGAATCATAGAAAGCAGACACTGAAAAGTGCCTGCTTTTTTTGTTTATGTTGAGGATAATATTTCTTACATTTGTAAGATGAAACTGATTACTTTGAAAATAGCTGTCCCTACCAGGGATGGAGTAGTGGATGACCATTTCGGTCATTGTGCTTATTATACTGTGTTTACTGTAGTGGGTCAGTCTGTGGCTGGTGTGGAGACCCTTCCGTCGCCACAGGGTTGCGGATGCAAATCCAATATAGCATCAGTTCTTCAGGAGATGGGTGTGAAGGTTATGCTTGCCGGAAATATGGGGCAAGGGGCCAAAAATGTTTTGGAGAGTCACGATATACAGGTGATAAGGGGCTGCTCTGGTTCTGTAGATGAGTTGGTGAAAAGTTATCTTGCAGGCAAGGTGGCAGACTCGGGAGATAGCTGTAATCATCACGAATGTCATTAATTATGGAAGAGAAAGATAAGGATTACAATACCCAGCGTAAGAAGCTTCTTATGCCTGAGTATGGACGTAATGTCCAGAAGATGGTGGAATATGTTAAGCATATACCCGATAGAGAAAAGAGAAATGAGCAGATTAGAGCTGTAGTGGGTGTTATGGGAACACTCAATCCCCAGTTGAGGGATATTGAGGACTTCAAGCATAAGCTATGGGATCATGTTCAGATAATTGCAGATTTTGATATTGATATAGATTCTCCATACGATATACCCACCAGGGATATAATCACCTCAAAACCTGATCCCATGGATATCAATAGAACCCCTATCAGCGCCAGACACTATGGCCGCAATATCGAAAACATGATAGAGGTGATTGGTGCCAAGGAGGATGGTGAGGTAAAGGATGCGATGATCAGGTCCCTTGCCGTATATATGAGGCAGCAGTATCTGATATGGAATAAGGATATGGTCACAGAAGAGACTATTTTCAATGATATAAAAATCCTTTCGAAAGGAAAGTTGCTGGTTCCGGAGCATATACATCTCGACACTATTTCGGAGAAAGAGGTGTTCAACCGTCCGGGAATAATGGGACAAAAGGAGGGACAACCATCCAGAAACCAACATAATCACAGAAATAAAAACGGTAAAAAGCGCTGGAAAAAATAATGAAAGAAGAACATAGGAAAATACTGAGATTTGTATGTGGGGCCTTGTTTGCCCTACTTACTGTTTTTACCCTTTACTCACTAGTTTCATATCTGTTTACATGGAACAATGACCAGAGTCTCCTGTTCCATAACAATATGCTTGATAATGTGGTCAAGGCCAGGAATGGTGGCGGCAAACTTGGCTTTGTGTGGTCCCACTTCCTGGTTGCCAAACTTTTTGGTCTCGGTGCTTTCGTGGTCCCTTTTTTCTTTGGAGGCGTATCTGTTGTGTGCTTCAGAAAGAGTGACCTGAATCTTTTCAGATGCTTCTTTCTTACATTGATGGGAAGTATTGTCCTGTCAATGCTGTTCTCTTTTGTATTCTCGCTTTTCGGTCAGGTAGCTCTATTTGGAGAGGGAGCAGGAGGTTCGTACGGGCACTATGTGAATGAGTGGTTGTGTGCAATGTTGGGTAACTTCGGAGCTGGCGGCGTAATTCTGTTTCTGTTGCTGATCTGGGTAGTTCTTCTTAATGACAGGGTTGTTGACAAGATTAATGCACTTTTCGACAAATTGGTCCCTAAAACTGAGCCTAAAACTGAGACGAAGCCTGTTAGGAATCCAGAAATTTTGGATCTTCCTGAGGAATCCGAGGAGAAGATTTTTGAGGTAGTGGATCTGACAGTCGGTCAGGATGACGCAGGTGTTGGTACAGAACCTGAAGATGCCCCGGCAGACCAGGCAGAGGATGAGGAGTTGCCTCCTGTTGTGGATGGCGAAGAGGATTCTGTTCCGGAGGTAGAGGAAGATGCGGCCGATGAACTTCCTCCATTGGAGGTTATCCCTGGACAGGAGGTCTCATTTGATGGAGATGATGAAAAATGGAAAGAGAGATATGATCCTCGACTTTCATTGTCTCGTTATAAATTCCCTACTACATCACTGTTGGACGATTACCAGGCACAATGGTATGAAGTGTCCAAGGAAGAGCTTGAGAAAAATAAAGAGAAGATTGTCAACACACTCAAGGATTATAAAATCAGCATTACCAAGATCAGTGCGAGAATCGGTCCCACTGTGACCCTCTACGAAGTAGTACCTGCTCCTGGTGTGAGGGTGTCTCAAATCAAAAGACTGGAGGAGGATATTGCACTCTCTTTGGCAGCCAAAGGTGTACGAGTTGTGACATTGGTGGGCACTAATGCCATTGGAATAGAAGTGGCAAATGACAAACCCAGTGTTGTGTCTATGAAATCTGTACTTGAGGACCCTAAATTCAGGAACAGCAAGTATGACCTTCCTGTGGTTATCGGACGTACCATATCCAATGAGGTGTTCAGTTTTGACCTGGCCAAGATGCCTCACTTGCTTGTAGCAGGTGCTACAGGCCAGGGTAAATCTGTCGGTTTGAATGCCATCATAACATCTTTGGTTTACAAGAAGCACCCTGCGGAGTTGAAGTTTGTTATGGTAGATCCCAAAAAGGTGGAGCTTTCTCTGTATTCGCCCCTTAATGACCATTATCTGGCAAAGCTTCCCGATGAGGAGGATGCCATTATAACCGATACAGACAAGGTCGTTTATACCTTGAAGTCCCTGTGTAAGTTGATGGATAGAAGGTATGATCTTCTGAAAGCTGCTTCTGTCAGAAATGTTAAAGAGTACAATGAGAAATTCTTGTCTCGTAAGTTGAATCCTCAGAAAGGTCACGACTATATGCCATATATTGTGGTAATTATAGATGAGTTCGCAGACCTTCTTATCACAGCAGGTAGAGATGTGGAGGAGCCTATTGCCCGTCTTGCACAGTTGGCACGTGCTATCGGTATTCACTTGGTGATAGCGACGCAGAGACCTACGACCAATATCATTACAGGTTCTATTAAAGCCAACTTCCCTGCGAGAATTGCATTCAAGGTGATGTCAAGCATTGACTCAAAAACTATACTTGACCAGACAGGTGCAAACAGACTCATCGGTCGGGGAGATATGCTTATCATGACAGGCAGCAGTGAGCCTACGCGTGTGCAGTGTGCTTTTATTGATACACCCGAGGTGGAGAGGATTACAGATCATATCAGTTCGCAGGCAGGTTATGGTATGGCATACTTGTTGCCGGAATATGTTCCTGTAGAGGATGGGAGTTCACCTGCAATAAAGGTGAGCGGTGCCAATGAGAGGGATGATCTTTTTAAAGAGGCGGCACGTTTGGTGGTAAGGGAGCAACAGGGATCCACATCGCTTATCCAGAGAAAGATGAACCTTGGCTACAATAGGGCAGGAAGGATTATGGACCAGTTGGAGGAGGCAGGTATTGTAGGTCCGTCAGAAGGGAGCAAGGCGAGACAGGTAAGGGTTACCAGTGTCGAGGCTCTTGAAAACATATTCAGTACTTTAGGCTTGTAATTTATGCGAAGAGTTCTCCATATATTGATGTTTGCAGCGTGCTTTCCGTTCAGTCTCTCGGGCCAGAGTGCCAGGGAGATAATGGAGAGGTATATGGGGGTGATAACTTCATATGAATGCCTTAGTGCTTCGTACAATTTCTCAATTGTAGGTAAGGAGGGTAATGTCAAATTTGCTATTGACGGGGAGTTTTTCACCCAAGGAGACAAATTCATAGTCAAAACCTATATTTCAGATATCTACTGCAATGGCGAATACAAGGCTATCTATGACAAGAGCGTGCAGGAGGTTGTCCTGATTGGGCACAACAAATACGACACCAATATAAGTGAGAACCCATTTGCAGTGTTGAAAAGAGGTACTTCCGCATATACTTTTGGGGAAATGGCAGAGTCTGTGGTCTTTGGTTCGCAGGATTGCTGGAAAATGACTCTTATGCCCAAAAGCGGGAGTGCAGACCATACATCAGTTGATATAATTGTTTCCAAGTCAGATTATTCGGTCAAGAGTATCGCCTATGCCTCCAAATCTGGTGACATATACAGTGCTGTGGTCAAATCTGTGTCCGAATCTGGAAAGAAGGATCCCTCCTTCTTCGAATTGGATATTGACAATATGCCGGATGTCGAAGTCAATGATCTCAGATAGTTTATAGCCGACTGATCACCTCCCTTATGGATGGGTAAGTGTTTTTCATGCACTCACTTATCTCTTCCCTCTTTAACCATACTGCAGATGTGATGTCTTCCTCCAGTTGTGGGGTCAGGTCCTGCATTTCAGCGACTGACATCCTGTACCAGTATGTGTCCTTAAGGTAAAACTTGCCATCTCTGTGGTATGTGTGGTGTGTTACGCAGAGGAGTCCTTTTTGTTCTATATTCTTTACTCCGCACTCCTCTTCCACTTCGCGTACGGCTGTAAGTGCTATGTCTTCACCTTCCTCCTGTTTTCCTTTTGGAAGGTCCCATACACCGTTTCTGAAGATGAAAAGGTGCTCTCCATCCGGGTTTTCCACAATTCCTCCGGCGGCATTTATTGGGGTAAAATGTGATGCCAGTTTTTTGTATACAGCATCTGGGTCTTCTGCTACGATATATAGTCTGGCAATCTGTTTGGAGCGATCAAACATACATGGTATATCTGAGAGATCCGAATACTCTCCACCTGTCAGGATCACCGCTTGGTGGTCTTGGGAACAATTGTCAGTTTTACTGCAGATTACGATCTTTCGTTGGTCGAAGTAGATTTGGTGCATGGCTATTTTTTAAGTATTGGCAAAAGTATAATATTTTCATTATATTTGTGTGTTTAAATAGATATAATATTATGAGTACTATAGAGAAAAATGTAGCCAAACATCTATTGGAGATTGAGGCTGTAAAATTGAGCCCTGAGAAACCTTTTACTTGGGCATCAGGTTGGAAATCGCCTATCTATTGCGACAATAGGAAAATCTATTCATATCCTGCAATCAGACGTGAGATCTGTGAGTACTTCAAGACCATCATAGAGGAGCGCTATTCTGATGTGGATATCATCGCAGGTATCGCTACAGGTGCCATCGGTTACGGAGCTATCGTGGCAGAGATGATGAACAAACCTTTTATCTATGTCCGCTCTTCAGCTAAAGATCATGGCCTTCAGAACCAGGTGGAGGGTATTCTTCCTCAAGGAGCAAAAGTGGTGGTAATTGAGGACTTGGTGTCTACTGGAGGAAGCAGCTTGGCAGCTGTGGATGCACTTCAGAAAAATGGTGCAATAATAGAAGGTACCATCGCTATCTTCTCTTATAATTTTGATAAAGCCAGAAAAGGTTTCGAGAACGCAAATGTAGAGCTTTACACACTCTCAAACTATGATGCACTTCTTGATGAAGCAGTGGCATCGGACTACATTTCAGCAACTGATGTGGAGATGTTGAGAGAGTGGAGATATTCACCTGATACTTGGGGCAAATAATATGGCAGCCACTCAAGTAAGGGGAAGAGATCTTCTCGTCAAACACCCCCCTGTGGTCCTTTATACCCTTTTTTCTGATTTGAGGAGATTTGCTGAAAATCTTCCTGCAGACATGAAAGAGAAGGTACAGGTGGAGGCTGACTGCATAGTAGCCTCTGTACAGGGGATGGAGATGGGTATGAGAGTGGAGCAGAGAATTCCCTATTCATTGATAACTCTCTCTGAGACAGGAAAGTTCCCTTTCCCCATAAAGATCCACTTTCACTTCTCACCTGTGGGAGCTGACAGTTCGCATTTTCATTTGGAGTTTTGTGCCGAACTTCCTACTATGGTAAAGATGATGGTGGGCAATAAATTCCAGGAGATGGTGGATAAAATTACAGATCAGATAGAACAGGCCCTTAATGGCCAAATGCCTGCGACAGTGTAATGGAAAATATCTTGCCGATAGAGTTCCTGAAAAGAATAAAAGATGAATTCGGAGAGCCCCAAGCAGGGAGACTCTCCGAATTGCTTAATGGCTCATCTCCAGTTACAGTAAGAATCAACCCCGCCAAGGTAGTGTCCTCTGAAGAACTTAATACTCTCCCGATCGACAGTACAGTAAGTATAGTTGGGCGTTCCCAATGGGGGTGTGTTCTCAAGGAGAGGCCGGTATTTACGCTGGATCCCCTTTTTCACGCCGGGTGCTACTATGTGCAGGAGGCCTCATCTATGGCCATAGAGAGCCAGATGGAGAGTTGTCTGGCATTGCGTAGCGGCAATCCGGACGGCAAGTTAAGGGTGCTGGACCTGTGTGCTGCCCCTGGTGGAAAATCTACCCATCTTCTTTCGATGCTGAAGGATTGCCCTGGGGCAATGTTGGTCTCAAATGAGGTCATACGTGCACGTGCGACCATCCTTTCCGAGAATATCGCCAAATGGGGGGCTGCAAATGTGGTGGTTACAAATAATGACCCTGCCGATTTCGGAACATTTGAAGGATTTTTCGATTTGGTGGTGGTCGATGCCCCTTGTTCAGGTGAAGGGATGTTCCGCAAGGATCCCGCATCCCGACAGGAGTGGTCTCCAGAACATGTTGAGCAGTGTGCTGCACGCCAAAGGAGGATTGTGGCAGATATATGGCCGGCATTGCGTAGTGGAGGTATAATGCTCTATTCCACCTGTACCTTCAACCATTGGGAAAATGGGGACAACCTGAACTGGATTGCCTCTGAACTTGGGGGCGAGGTGCTCCATTCGGAGCAATGTTTCCCTGGGGATGAGTATGGTGAGGGATTCTTCTATGGTGTCGTCCGCAAGAGTGGGGACGAACCTCATACTGTGATAAAAGATCCGATGCGTGGAGCAGCAGTGAAGCCATATAAGGATTGTCTTGATTTTGTGAATGATGGTTTTGTGTGCTGCCGCAAGGGCGATCTGGTGAAGGCCTATCCTGCCGATGTGGCAAATGATATGATTTATGTAGAGAGCCATCTGAGGACCGTCTCTTCCGGTGTGGCTGCTGCTACAGTAATCGAGGGTGCCAAGGGACGCAGCATGGTACCGGAGGCAGACATTGCATTGGGCGAAGCTCTCCGTAGGGGCATTTTCCCGGAGGTGGAGCTGCAGCTCGAAGATGCATTGAAATTTTTGAGGAAGGATGCTCTTGCCTTCCCGTCAGCTCCCAAGGGGTATCTGCTATTGACATATAAAGGTGTGCCGCTCGGATTTGTCAAGAATATAGGGAACAGATCAAATAACCTTTGGCCACAAGGCTGGAGGATAAGAAATGTGTAATTTGTAAAATTTATGGATATGAAAAGAGTTTTATTGTCGCTGGCGATGGCACTTATGTGCTGTGCTTCGGTTTTTGGACAGAATGTCAACAAAATATATATGCCGCAGAGCATAGGGGATGTGAGGCAGGAGGTGGTAATCCCTGATGTGGCAGGTTATAAGGTGTTGAAATGTGACTTCCATATCCACACTGTGTTTTCGGATGGGGATGTGTGGCCAACATATAGGGTTACTGAGGCCTGGAAAGATGGCCTGGATGTTATATCCATTACAGATCATATAGAGTACTTGCCGCATAAGAAATATATATCAGGTGATTTCAATACCCCATACGAGATAGCGAAACCTACTGCAGACAAGTTCGGACTTATGCTTGTCCGTGGTACTGAGATTACACGCAAACAGGGTGTTATAGGGCATTTCAATGCTCTCTTCATAGAAGATGCGAACCTTATCCCTGATGATGATCCATTTGTAGCTATTCAAAATGCACGTAAGCAGGATGCCTTCATATTGTTCAACCATCCCGGTTGGGCCGTGGATACCTGTCTGGTAACAGAATTCCAGCAGAGGCTCTTTGATGCAGACCTGATAGACGGTATTGAAGTGGTGAACCATAAGGAGTATTACCCGAGGGTAGTGTCGTGGTGTATAGACAAGAATCTCCCTATGTTTGCAAATAGTGATGAGCACGGGGTGATAAGTGAAGATTATGCCACAGTGGGATATGGAACAGATGGCCTGGACGGACGCTTTGTGAGGTTTCGCCCTATGACACTCGTCCTTGCCGAGGAGAAGAGTCAGGAGGCAGTGAAGGAGGCCCTTTTGGAGGGTAGAACCATAGCCTATACAGACAATAAGTTCATGTCTGCTGAAGAGTATCTTGTGGCTCTGTTCGATGCGTGTGTGGAGGTGGAGATGAGTTTGCAGGGTGATAAGAAGAATACATATACTTGTACAAACAGGTCGTCATTTCCATTTGTTTTTGATGTAAATGGTGGCGGTCAGAAGAGTCTTCCCCCATTCTCCACTATAACCTTCTCTGTCCCCAGCCGTATGGCTCCAGTACTCACAATTCTCAATATGTGGTGCTATGAGGACAAGCATCCTGTCCTGATGATAGATTAAAAAAACTCCCGACTTCTGAGTAGAGGTCGGGAGTTTGTCGTTATAGCTTTAAAATTATGCTCCGAAGTTATCGTAAAGGATGTTTTCAGGAGCCACTCCTAAGCTGTCAAGCAGATTTACTACTGAAGAGACCATCATAGGAGGACCGCACATCAGGTAAAGTGCATCTTCAGGAGCCTCGTGTTCTTTAAGGTATGTCTCGTACATGACATTGTGAACGAAGCCTGCAACATAAGGTACACCAGCCTTGTCTGCCTCTGGATCAGGTCTGTCAAGTGCCAAGTGGAACTTGAAGTTAGGGAACTCTCTCTCGATAGCGTGATAATCTTCAAGATAGAAGGCCTCTTTCAAGCTGCGTGCACCATAGAAGAAGTTAACCTTGCGGGTAGTCTTCTCAGTGTGGAACAAGTGCATGATATGGCTTCTCATAGGAGCCATACCGGCACCACCACCCACGAAGATAAGCTCCTGCTCTGCTGGAAGGTTGTCCGGCAAGAAGAACTCGCCGTAAGGGCCTGAGATGGTAACTTTGTCACCAGGTTTCAGTGAGTAGATGTAAGATGAACAGATACCAGGGTTGATGTTCATAAACTTGCGTGTCTCCCTGTCAATAGGAGGGGTAGCAATACGGACATTAAGTTTGATAATGTCACCCTCAGCAGGATAGCAAGCCATAGAGTAAGCACGGAGGGTAGGAGTAGGATTGACCATCTTAAGGTCAAATACACCCATCTTCTCCCAGTCTTCTCTGTATTCAGGATCTACATCGATATCTCTATAGTTGATGGTACAAGCAGGAACATCCACCTGGATATATCCACCTGAACGGAAATTGAGGTGTTCACCCTCAGGAAGCTTAACCACGAACTCTTTGATAAATGTAGCCACGTTGTGGTTAGAAACCACTTCGCATTCCCATTTTCTAACGCTAAGTGCAGATTCAGGTACGATAACACTCATATCCTCTTTAACCTTAACCTGGCAACCAAGTCTCCAGTTGTCCATGATCTGTTTTCTGTTGAAGAAACCAACCTCAGTAGGGAGGATGGTGCCACCACCTTCGGTTACGCGGCATTTGCATTGACCGCAGTTACCTTTACCACCACAAGCTGATGGAAGGAAGATCTTTTGCTCTGCAAGGGTGTTTAGAAGGTTTCCACCAGGGGTAACCTCGATCTCTTTAGAGCCGTTGTTGATGTTGATCTTAACTGTACCTGAAGGGGTAAGTTTTGCTTTGATAAATAGAAGTAGTGCAACCAATAGTAGGACGATAACCAGGAACACTACAACTGATGAAAGAATTGTCATTGTCATAATTTATCCTCCTTATTATAGTTGAATACCCATAAATGTCATAAATGCAATACCCATAAGACCCACGGTGATGAAGGTGATACCAAGACCACGAAGTGCTGCAGGTACATGTGAGTAGGTCATTTTCTCACGGATAGCAGCCAAAGCTACGATAGCAAGCCACCAGCCAATACCTGAACCCAATGAGTATACTGTAGCTTCACCCACATTGATGAAATCTTTCTCCTGCATGAACAATGAAGCACCAAGGATAGCACAGTTCACTGCGATAAGAGGAAGGAAGATACCAAGTTGGGAATAAAGTGCAGGGGCAAATTTCTCTACCACCATCTCCACGATCTGAACGATAGCAGCGATAACTGCGATGAAGATAATGAAGCTCAAGAAGCTAAGGTCTACTTCTGGCATACCGGCCCAGGCAAGTGCACCTGGCTTAAGAACATACTCATTAAGCAGGTAGTTGATAGGTAGAGTAACAAGTAGTACGAAGATAACAGCTACACCCAAACCGTTCGCTGTCTTCACATTTTTAGATACCGCCAAGTATGAACACATACCCAAGAAATAGGCGAATATCATATTGTCAACAAAGATTGACTTTACGAATAAGCTAATGTATTCCATATCAGATTTGAGTTAGATGTTATTTTTCCTGTAGATCTTTTTGGATGCTTCTTTGGATCCAGATGATACAACCCAAAAGGATAAGTGCCATCGGAGGAAGGATCATAAGACCATTGTTCATATAACCAAGTTCGTAGAATGATTCAGGGATGATTCTGAATCCGAATAGTGTGCCTGATCCGAAAAGTTCACGGAAGAATGCCACCACTACCAGGATAAGACCATAACCTGCACCATTGCCAAGACCATCGATTAGAGATGCAAGTGGTTTGTTGCCAAGTGCAAATGCCTCGATACGACCCATAACGATACAGTTGGTGATGATAAGACCGATGTACACAGAAAGTGTCTTGCTGATACTGTATGCGTAAGCTTTCAATATCTGGTCTACCAAGATAACCATAAGGGCTACCACAACAAGCTGTACGATGATACGGATACGGTTAGGGATGGTGTTTCTTAGAAGAGATACTACCAAACTTGACAAACCTGTAACCACGATTACAGAGATAGCCATTACAAATGCACCTTTAAGCTGAACAGTCACAGCCAAAGATGAGCAGATACCCAATACTAGAACCGAGATAGGGTTACCTTTAAATATAGGGTATAGGAATGTGTTTTTCAAATCACTCATAGACTATTCCTCCACAACTTTAAGGGTTTCGAAATATGGAACATATGCTTCAAGCCAGGTCTTGATAGCTTTTTCAAGAGCTTGTGAAGTGATAGTACCACCACTGATAGCATCCACACCGTTGATGTCATCTTCAGATGCACCACCTTTCACTACTTTTACAGAGGTGAATTCGCCTTCTGCATTGTAGATTTTTTTACCGGTGAAGTTGTTGCGGAACCAGTCAGTTGCAATCTCTGCACCAAGACCAGGGGTCTCACCTTTGTGGTCAAAGACAGCACCTTCGATAGTGTTCATATCACCTTCGAATGCCAAGTAGCCCCAGATAGGTCCCCAAAGGCCTGCGCCGTAGCAAGGAACGACAGGGACAGTTTTGCCGTTTACATTGAAAATATAAACAGGTAGAGCTATTTCAGCTTTTGCAGCAGCGTCACCTTCAGATGCTTTTTTGATATATGTGGTTTGAAGTTTGAGGTCGCTCTGACCTTTAAGCTCCACATTTTTAGCGTCAGTTTTCATGTTGCCGATAACCTGACCCTCAGCATTTACAAGGATAGCCTCTTTAATATTGTCGCTGTATGTCTTGATGATCTCATCATTTGACATACCTGACTCTGCATCATAAAGACCTACAGAAGAGAGAATCTTGCTGATTGTCTCCACTTTTACGTTGGTCTCTTGGGCAGGTTGGAGAGTGATAGCGGTAAATGCAAGAACTACAGCAACTACCACAACGAGAATCACAGAATAAATAACTGTGTATGTATTACTATTTGTATTCATAATCCGTCAATTATTTAGTTGCCCTTTTAAGTCTTCTGTTAATACTTGCATTCACTACATAGTGGTCGATAAGTGGTGCAAATGTGTTCATAAGCAGGATGGCAAGCATCATACCCTCTGGATAACCAGGGTTAAACAGACGTACTACCACTGCAAGAGCACCTACCAAGAAACCATAAATCCATTTACCGGTCTCAGTCTGAGCAGAGGTCACAGGGTCGGTAGCCATAAATACGATACCGAATGCGAAACCACCCATTACCAAGTGATTCCAAGCTGGCATAGCCAAGTATGAACCCTCAGCAGCGAAAGCATTGCCAAGAAGAGCTACAGCCAAACCGCCGATAACGCCCGAAACCATAATTTTCCAGCTTGCTACACCTGTCCAGATAAGGATGATGGCACCAAGAAGGATAGCGATAGTGGATGTCTCACCTACAGAACCTGGGATAAGACCTACGAACATATCCATAAATGAGTAGCTCAATT
>JAZRHK010000123.1:0-11390 GCA_045644725.1 Candidatus Coprenecus sp.
TCCCCTGGGCTCGTGGTTCCCCAACGATATGTGCTGGTCAAGTGACCATCTGTACCAGCTCTATGACCATTTGCACTGGTACAGCACAACCGGTGGCCTTGGGGCCTGGTGACCATACAAAAAGGCCCTTGTCACTACGAATAGTAACAAGGGCCTTCCCGGGTCTCCGTGGCCTGGTATGGTTGTTCCGGGAGATTGCCAATCCTATACACAACCCAGCACCGGTTAGGTGTAGCACCTGGGTCTATGACCGTACAATGAACATACCGGCCTCAGATAATGGGATTATATCAAAATACTATTTACTTGTCAATGTTGCATCATAAGAAAGCGTACAATTTCCTTGTACTGACTTGGCATCTTATCAAACTCGAACCAACCGGATTCAGGGGATACACCCCAATTCCAAAAACCTTTGATACACCACTTTTTCAAGTAGTAACGCATCTGTTTATATGCAATACCGTGAAGATGACAAAAGTACATAGCATCTTTGGGGTACTTTGCGTAAAGACACATAATGAAAAATAGTATCTCGTTCGTTTTCATAATATCCTCACTTAATCGTAAATGTTGTATCTTCCAGGATAATACCTCCGGGGTATCTCCTGGGCATCAGTTTTCCAGTAAATGTGCTACCGGACCGGAAATTGTCATAGGTCACCTTTTCCTTTACATTGTCCGGCATACCGGCACAGGTGACCTTGGTCTTTCCATCCACGGTGAGCATATAGGTTTTGGCCCGTATCCACTTGGAATCTGTAAAATCTCCCTCGTCTTTCCAGGCTCCCAGGTGGGTGGTGTGGATTTCCAAGCCCTCAGGCTCTTCATAACCCACAAGTTTTAGGCTGTCGGTGTCTGCATATATGAACCGGTCATAATTGGCCTGGGCGCTCCGTATGGTCTTTTCACGGGCATAGGCTGTAATAAAGCAACCCATAGCGGTGTAAACCGGGTCTCTTTCCTCTGGATCATCGTACTTATACCGGACAACATTATCCTCTGTGTCCAGGTAGGGAATCTTTTTCCGGGCCTTGGGGTTGGTGGCAAACTTTCCGTAAAGGCTGTTTAACATCAGCTTGGCCAGCTGTCGCAAGGCTCCCGTGGTGGTCTCCTTAATGTGCATGCAGTAGTCAATGTATTCCTTGAACATACCCACAGCACCCTTAAATTTGAACCCGTTTATAAAGGTCACTTCATCCAGGGCATAGTGGTCAACCAATAGCTGATAGTCCACATTGGTAAGCCACATTTCTATGGGTTCATTCTCCCAATGCTTTCCCATTTTCACCCGGCTGGTGGTTAGATATTCCGTTTCCACGAACCGTCTGTTATTTTTCAGCTGGAGGGTGGGCAGGTGTCCCGGTTTCAGCTCAAAGGTGCATTTTAGATGGACAATAAACAACGGGTGCTTTTCATCCGGTGACGGTCTACCCTCAAAATAGACCGGGTAGCCATAGGGTAATACCTTGGTATACATTACCCAGGGATAAAGACTATTTACATCAAACTGTTTTCCCTTTAAGCCCCGGGCATTCCGGTATCGTTCCATAAGGTACACAAAACCACCTTTATAGGCCCTACGGATATCGGTATCAAGTGCCACAGGCAACTGTGGGAACCAACTTTCCCACCGGGTTTTTCCAATAATTTTCTTATACCCGTTCAGCGCATCGGAGGCATTGGTCATTTTCTTTAGGCCCTGCTCAAATTGGATTTTTAGGGCCTCTGCCACAATCCGGCAATCCGTGATTATGTATTCCTTTTCCTCCGGGGTCATTTCATAACCCACCGGCCGGCTGGCCCGGTAGTCAATGGAACCCTTGCTCTGCTGCAATTCAAAGGCTTTGGCAATCACGGCCAGCTTAAACGGTAGCTATTTAAGGCTGTCATAGAATACAACCTTTTCATACTTTTTCGACTTATGCCGGTGGAATATGACCTCTATGGAATAGAAAAGTCCATCATCGGTTATCAGACATTGGAAAGTTTTATCTTTCCTGGTGTCCTCGCATTTGAATCCGTGGGTAAACAACCAATGCAGAATAAACTCACCATCAAATTTTAGGTTATGGAAATAGCATACCGTGTTTTTGTTGCTTAGGTACTCCATAAAGCCATCAAGGCTGTTACCTATATGAACCACTTCCAGAGCCTCGATATCCACAGCACATCCGGCCCACACCCGGCAATCTTCCGGGTCTGTGGTTGTTTCAAAGTCAGCCATTAGTTTTAAGCGCTTTATGGCCACGGTCTACACCTCTATTCCTCGTTAAATGGGTCTTCTTCGATTTCATTCATTCCCAGCAGGGAACGGATTTTATTTAGTTTACCTATACGGGCCTGGGGGTCATAGATATAACCAATTTCCATATCGTCACCCTTTGCCTCTACCAGCTCACGGAAAGCCTCCGGTTTCATCATACGGATTTTCATTTTAACACCGGCACCGGCCTCACCGAACACATTATCCAGGGCCTGCATATAATTCCGCTTATATAGCCGGGTGCGGTCTTCCAGGTATTCCCCGGATTGTATACGGGCCTGCTTGTCCATAAAGGCCTCATAATCTTCCATTGACTTGAACCTTTGCAAAGATTTGGATTGCCGTGTTATAATAAAGTCACTTTCTTTTCCCATAAGACGGAGCTGGCTGTGGTCCGGGTTCAGCGCATCGACCTTGGCCAGCTGTTTCTTTCTTCTATAATTAGACCTGTTGACAGCTCTCTCCAGGTCTTTTTTCTGTTCCTCTGTAAAGGTAACCCCGTGCTGGTTGGTGTAGCCGGTAGGGGTCTTTTTTAGGTTCTTTCTACCCTCTACCCGGCCACCTCTGTATTGCTGTTCCTCCCAGAGGCCCATTTTCTTTAGGTTCTTTTTCCTCTGTCTTTTGCTTGCCATAGACTACCTCACAACTTTACAATACATAGCCTTATAAGTGGACCGGTACAGTAGGTGTACAATCTCTTTGGGGATATAGTCCACCAGCTGGATACGGTTCAGCATTTTTTCCATTCGATCTAATTCTTTTTTAATTTCCCTGGCGTATATCTCCAGCTTCTTTTCGCTGGGAAATTTGAAAAGGTCCCCGTATGGGCTTTGATACTCATACGGGGACAGGCTCAAATCTCGATATACACCGTAACGGGAGACAGGTGTCTCACTCACGGTATAACCTCCTCTTAGTCCTCATCCGGGAAGAAAACAACATTGGTAAAGGTGCGATTGTTCCGGGACTTCTTCTCTGCCATCAGAACGGGCAGGCCCTCATTGACCACGGCCTCGTGGTAACCCTCTGCCTCCAGCTGTTCCAGGCGGTCAGTAATGACGGTACCGCCAAAGTAAAACTTGCCGGGTCTCTCCTTAACGATAAAGCAAGCGTAAGCCTCGCCCTGCTCGTTAGGCAGGAAACCATAGTCACAGATGGTGTTCACGGTGCCAAGCAGGTCTTTGGTCTCGCCCTTTTCACGGCCCTCCATAAAGGGCAGACGGACATCAAATTCCTTGGCTCTCTCTTTCAGGGACTTCATACTCTTCATTTCGTTGCTCATAGGTGGCAACCTCCTAAAATAATATTAGTGGCCATTCCGGCTCACCTGGCAAATTTGGAAGTCTATTAAACTCACTTCCAAAGCTCCCAGGTGAACCGGCCCGGAGGCCGGCTCCATAGTTTACGGGTGTCTTTCTTTCAACACAGATATGTACATATCCCACAGGATTCTTTCAGTCTCCCTTGCATCCGGTGAACCTTTGGCAATATCATTGATAAGGGTCTCAATGAACACACCGGCCTCAGCTATAAGGTCGAGTGGTGTACCCTCGCAAGTCATACTGATTTCTCCTCTTTTAATGGTCGCTTTAATCATAGTGGCAATCTCCTTATAAAAATAATTTGTGAGCTCATCCGGCCCACCTGGCAACCTGGTAAACTACCAGGCTCCCAGGTGAACCGGCCCGGAGGCCGGTGTCACTCAAAATCTATTAGCCTTAAACCACATCTCCATAAATTCCTCTTGACCCTCACTCAGGCCGGCAAAGTCATCATCCTTGGTGCTGATAGCCACCATAGGACCGACAAAGAAATAGGGAAACAGATTCCAGTTAGGCTCAAGCCCTGTGAGCAGACCCTGCTCATTAGCCAGGAGCAGGATACCGTATTGCTCAAACTCCGGCAGGTGTACCGGTTCGATATAACCGTGTACAAGCTCCTGGAGCTCGTGGAGCTCACCCTCAATATCCATAGGCCGGTGGTCATCGGTTTTAGTACCAATATAGTAAACTCTCATTTTGATAACCTCCTATACTCAATCTCAACCGCTTTACGCTGGGTCTCCATATCATAGTTATCACGGAAAAAACTAATAAAGCCGGACCGCAGGTCATACAGGGCAATTTCCAGAACATCAAAAGGACCGGAAAACTTGTACTTGAGGTGGGGGTCATCTTTGAGTCTCCGGGCAATAGCCCGTCTCATTGCTGACTTGGTTCCTCGCTCGATAATCTCTTCGCTATTAAAATAGCATCTTCTCATTTTGGCAACCTCCTAAAAATTTCCTATATTTGGGCGTGCTATGCCACACCACTATTCTATCAAATATTCAGAAAATGTCAACCACTTTTTTCGCATTTTACGAAAAACCAACATAAAAATTTTTCTTGACAATTCTGCCAAATTTACTATATTAGTATTGTAATCTTAATGGTCCAATAAAACGGACTAAATAAAAAGGAGGTTGAACCTATGACCCTGGAAGAGGCCCAGGCCGAGATTGTCCAGCTCCAGGAGGCCATCACCGAGCTGACCAATGAGCGTGATACATTATTGCAGAATAATACTGAGCTCACCGGTGAGCTGGAATCTGTACGCAAGTTAAACCAGCAATATTTTAATAAATTGAGTGCACAATATTCTCCCAGCCAGGATAAAAATGATGGAAGTGACAAAGAGGTCCAGAGCTGTGAGGATTTTGCAAAAACCCTAAACATTTTTTAAGGAGGTATAAACAATGGGTTTTTCTGTCGATGTTCTGAATAGTATCAGAGCGAATGCAAGTGAGGAATACCAGAGCCGTATTCCTGAGGCCACCCAGCAGAATATTATCTCTGTGGGCAATGCCCTGGAGACCTATAACCTGCTGTACAATGAGTTCTTCCCTGCCCTGTTTAACAAGATTGGTAAGACGATGATCGAATGCAAGCTGTTTAAGAACAAGCTGGCACGATTCAAGTCCGGTACCATCTTCACCCAGCAGGATGTGGAAGAGATGTTTATCGAGATGCACAAGGCCGAGGGTTCCTATAACCCTGCCGGTCCTAACCCTCTGGGCCGTAGAGAACAGCCTGAGGTCAAGGCAGTGTATCACCGCCAGAACCGCCAGGACTACTACGCTATCACTGTCGGTGACCTGGATGTAGTCCGTGTGTTCCGTTCTGAGGGTACCCTGGACACCTTTATCACTGGTCTGTTTAACTCTGTCTATTCCGGTGCTGAGTATGACGAGTGGCAGGCTATGAAGAACCTGCTGGCAACCTATGACGGTTATGCCCTTTATGAGGTCCCTGAGCATAAGGGTCTTGAAACTGACCTGGAGAATTGGGCAAAGTCTTTCGTTAAGGGTGTTCGCAAGGCCTCCACCGATATGACCTTTGCAAGCAAGGAGCTCAACAAGGCCGGAGTTATGACCTGGACCCCTGTCGAGAATCAGGTGCTCCTGGTCAACAAGGATGTACTGGCAGAGGTGGATGTGGAAGTGCTGGCCAAGGCTTTCAATATGGGTAAGACTGATATCCAGGTGGAGATTATCTCTATGGATGACTTCGGTACCCTGGAAAATACCTATGGCCTGCTGGTGGATAAGGACTTTTTCCGTATCTGGGACACCCTGTCCAAGATGGAGCCCCAGCGTAACGCACAGGGTCTGTTTACCAACTACTTCTACCATATCCACCAGATTCTCAGCCTGTCCCCGTTCAAGAATGCTATCCGGTTTGGCTATACCCACGGTGTATAAGAGGTGACCGGATATGAGTGCACCGCAGTCCACAATCTATGTGTGCACCGGTGTACGCCTGGACAATCGATATGAGCATACTATCTACTTTCCAAGTAAGAATGCTCAAGAGGAGTATTTTTCAAAACATATAGAAAGGACTTTCTCAGCGTATACCTACCTGAGAAAGTCCTGGTCTATTCAGGTTCAGGCTACAATGCAGGATGCACGAAAATGGGGTTATTTGTTCTTTAGAAACTGGTCTGGGCGATTCTTTTATTATTTCATTACCAATGTGGAGTATAAGAATGACAATACGGTTGAGCTGTTCCTGGAAATGGATGTTATCCAAACCTATATGTATGGTGATTATGGTATTAACCTGCTGGATTGCTTTGTGGAAAGACAGCATACCCCCACGGATGCAATCGGTGAGCATACGGTGGCTGAGGGATTGGAGACCGGCCCCTATTGGAATTATCACCATTACAATATGGAGGATATCTCCGGAATGGGTGTGCTGGCTATGTCCTCTATTAGTCTGGTTAATCTAAATTCAACCCACACTAAGGATAATGTCCCTAAGGCTTATGCAAGAGACTTTAACGGTGTTTATAGCGGTTTGGGTATCTATGCCTTTGACGATATGGAGTACCTGGAGCAAAAGCTAAGCTACCTGGATGAGCTTGGTATGGCTGATTCTGTTGTGGCTATTTGGATGTATCCAAAGAAACTGGTAAAGCTCTGTGAGACCTACTTCTTTGATGAAACACCCACAGAGTTTTCCTGGTCTGACTATGATTGGGACAATAAGAAGTGTGCGACCGTGTATAAGATGGAGAGCGTGGCCACTACCCTGGCAAAGTATGATAATTATGATGACCGGCTCTTTGAGGGCTATGCCAGGGATGTAAAAAACAATAAGCTCTTTACCCACCCTTATAATATGCTTTATGTCACCAACAACCAGGGAGACAATGCCGAGTATAAATTTGAATACTTCAACCCCACAGAGGGTGAATACGGTTTCAACCTGTACGGAGCCATTTCCCCGGATGCTGGTGTTAAGTTGGCCCCCATTGCATACAATATACCCGGATCGAATGTAAACTATGACGAGGGTATCACACTTGGCAACTATCCCTCCTGTGCCTGGGATAGCGATACTTATAAAGTCTGGCTTGCCCAGAATTATAACCAGCTGGCACACGGTATCAACGCTGGAGCCTCAAGCGCTGCCCTTGGTGCCGGTCTTGCTTTTGCTGGTGCTTTGGCTACCGTGGCCACCGGTGGCCTGGGTGCTTTGGGTATGGCCGGTGCCGTTGGTGCTATCGGTGGCGGTGTGGGTAGTATTTATAGTGGTTATAATCAAGTTTCTGGTATTATGGCCCAGAAAGAGGATGCAAAGGCCCAACCGCCTCAGGCAAGGGGTGCACATTCCGCAACGGTCAATGTAGCCAGTGGTAGACAGACCTTTACTTTCTATTATAAATGTATCCGCAGGGAATACGCTCAGCAGGTGGATGACTTCTTTACGATGTACGGCTACCGGCTGAACCGGGTACAAAAGCCCAATATCAATGCCCGCCCGGCCTTTACCTATGTAAAGACCGTGGGCTGTAAAGTCACCGGTACCCTCTGCACAGAGGATATTGTAAAGATTGAATCAATCTTTGACAAGGGTATCACTTTCTGGACAGACGGTAATAAAATCGGTGACTATTCCCAAAACAATAAACCTACCTAAGGAGGTGTAACAGTGGCAAAGAAAAGAGCAACCCTAAGTGACCTTTTGAATGATGTTACATACAGGGTTCATTTTGATAAAAATAAGCTCATTTGTATGAATGCACACGAGTGGTCCGGTCTCCCTGAGGGTATCGAGCCGAGGCACATTGAAAAATGGTTATTTTCCAATGGTTTTTGCTGTTTCTTCAAACGGAAACAGGGTAGCTTTATGGTGCTGGAGTGTTCCTCCGATGGCCGGCAAAATGTGTATGGTGACCCTACCGGCTACCGTATCACCGGTTTTGGCTACCAGACCCACCGTTCCGCTGAGGAGTGTGTTATTATCAAAAATAACCTGCTAAGCATTCCCACCGAGCCCTTTATCATTCATTATGTGAATAAAATCACAGAGGCCGAGCGGACTATGGATGTAAATATCAAGGCCTGCAAAACCCCGGTGGTGTTTGCCTGTGATGATAAAGATGTGTTGACCTTTAAGCGTATCTTCCAGCAGGTGGATGGTAATGTCCCGGCTATCTTTGCAGACAAGGGTCTTAACCTGGATAGTATCCAGGCTTTTCTCACCGGTGTAAAGTTTATGGGTATCGAGCTCATGGACTACAAGGCAAGTGTGGAAAGTGACCTGCTCACATTCCAGGGCCAGAACAATACCCCGGTTGATAAAAAGGAGCGACTTATCACAGACGAGGCCGAGGCCAACAACCAGCTTATCCAGAGCTTTGCTGACCTCCAGCTGGAGGCCCGGCAGAAAGCCTGTGAGGAAATCAATGCAATGTTCGGTTTGAACATTTCCGTAAAACGCAGGGAGCCTGTGGAGAAACCTGTGGAAAGTGTTAATGGAGGTGGCCCTGATGCTAAATTATGATAATACCGGTGTAACGGTGGAGCTGGGTGATATTGTGGATTCCGGCATTGATATCTGGGCTTTCGAGTATCCGGTGCCGGCTGATGTTATCGAGTACAACGGCAAGACCGCAAAGGTGCCCTTTGATAAGGATGCTTTCCAGCAGAAAATTATTGACCACTACCGTTTCCGGCAGATTGGCCAGGAGACCGTGGGCCGGTGGCTCCACTACTTCCGAACCCGTATTCGTGAGATTATGCCGTACTATGTCCAGCTATATGAGTTTGAGGCAAAGTGGTTCAATGTGGATGACCCCTTGGAGAGCTACAACCTGAAAGAGACTTTCCAGCAGGAGACCACCGGAACCGGCACAATGACCGGCACGAGCTCCGCAACTTCTTCTGGATCTAATGAGCAGACCACCGAAAGCCTGAACAAATTCAGCGATACACCCCAGGGCTCCGTTACCAACCTGGACAGCTATCTCACCAATGCGACCCAGGACAACGGAAACACCACCGGCACAAGCTCCGGTGAGACTTCCGGAAACACTTCGCAATCTTCCGAGGATTCCGGAACCACAACCCACACTTTGACCCGTAAGGGTAATATCGGTGTTCAGCCCCTTGGTGGAGAGGTCCAGAATATCCGTGACGCATTTATCAATATTGACCAGATGGTCATAAACGAATTAAAAGACCTGTTTCTCCAGGTCTACTAAGGAGGGAAATTATATGATTGAGAAAATTGGCCATTACAGCCTGGAGAACCCTGCCAGCATTTACGATGAGGAGGCTATGACAGCTCTGGAGCTGGCCGGTAGAACCGCCAGCAAAGTCAATGAATGTATCGGCCAGGTGAATAAGAACACCGAGGCCCTGCCCGGTATGGTGGCCGAGGATGTGGAAAAGCATATCCAGGATGGTGCTTTTGATGCCCAGATTGATGCCTATGCAGGTGAGCTGGAGGAGCACATTACCCAGGTGGATGCAAAGCAGAGCACCAACCTGACCAATGAGGTTAACAAGCTGGGTAAGCGGATTGACAATATCGTCACTAACCCCGGTGACGGTACCACACCCACAGAGGTAGTGGACGCACGCCAGGATGGTATGGGTAATACCCACGGCTCCCTGAGGACCGCTAACCAGGAGCAGGCCAAACAGATGACCAATGTGCAAAATGGTTTTGTGTACCTGGGTGGTAATAGCTGTGCAAATATCATTGTAAATACAGACGGTAGCCTGACCGTAAAAAGCGGTGGCCGGTGGACTTACAGAGGTTCCTTTGGTACTTTCCAGTTTAACTGGTCTGAGGTTGGCGTTAATATCGCCGACAAGATGGAGACCACCTATACAGAAAATGGCGTTGTTAAGAATGTTAATATCACCATTCCCACTTATCATACCCTGGTGCTGAACCTCCGGGACAAGCTCCTGTATCTCCGTAACCACGCTGTATGTGATGCCTATGATATGGTGCTGGTACAGAACAGTTATGCTAACCCTGTCCGTGGTACCATTGTGGAAGAGTGGATGTATCGCAATATCCTGGAGAACCGGAAAAACGCCTATACTGTCCGTGGTGCTTATCTCTATGGCGGTCTCAATTTTAAGATGGTGTTCCGTAGTGATGAAGATACCCCGGCCCTGGATGTAACGATGTACGGTAGACCAACGGTGTGCTACGGTGAAACCGATGGTTATATGGCCGACTTTGAGGGTGATGCTATTGAACATATCAAAGATAATGTGAGCTACCCCACAGATAACCATACCACGGCAACCATTAAAATCCCTGGTTGGAATGCTTTGGTGTGGAACCACCTGGAAAAACGGTGGAGATTCCGGTGGAGAGCTAACCTCCAGGATGGTGATATCCTGGCCCTGGCTACAGGTTTTTGTCAGCCCCTTTGTGGTACGCTCCTGGAAGAATGGTCTGCTAAGAAGAACCAGGAAATGGAGGAATACCTGGGCTCTGAATCTATGAGTTATAATCCCCCTGCTGGTGTGAACCATTTCTATCAGCTTATCAATGGAATTGATAAGGCCGAGAAGTTTATGTGGTTCACAGACCCCCACCTTTGCGAGGGTGATGGTTGGCAGAGTGAATTTGAAAGCTATAAGAAAAACCTGAAAGCCTGCTTTGAGGCTACCCCGGCAACCTTTGCCGTGTGTGGTGGTGACTGGTTGGGTAACAGCGACACCGTAGAGGGTGCATGTTTCAAGCTGGGCTTTATCGGTGGTCAGATGCGTTCCGCTTTCCAGGGTAAATATTTCCCTGTGGTAGGCAACCACGATACCAACTACCAGGGTATCCTGGCAGAGGGTGCTGGTTCCAATACCGGCAAGCTGGACAATGTAACCATTTCCAACCTGTGGAATACTCGTGGTTATTATTCCTTTGACGGTGATAACACCCGTTTCTTTGTGTTCGACTCTGAGCTTGATTGGGACTTGAGCCTGAGTCAGTACAAGGTGGAACAGCTGGTCTGGTTCGCTCAGCAACTGAAAAACAACCCTGCCGAGAATATGGCTGCATTTATCCATATCTATTACAACAATAATGTGGTAGGTGATATGGGTGACAAAATTACAGCAATCGCTGAGGCTTATAACAACCGGACAAGCATCACTTTCAATGGTGCCACCTTTGACTATTCCGGTGCTACCGGAAAATTCCGCTTTGTGCTGGCTGGTCATAACCACGGGGATTATATCGGTGTGGAGAATGGCATCCCCGTTATCTTGACCACAGACACCAGGTATAATGGCGAGCCCACCTTTGACCTTTGCCTGGTGGACTATGAC
>JAZRHK010000124.1:0-2491 GCA_045644725.1 Candidatus Coprenecus sp.
CCTTCTCCAACCCACTGATGCTGATTACTTCCTTTCTCTCATTCTCCATATCTATATCACACTAAAAATCTCCCTGCAGCACTCCTCAAGCGTATCAAGGGCTGCCTTGCTCTCCCACTTGGATGTATCCCTCTCCCCAACGGCATTGGAAACGGTACGGAGTTCAAAGAACGGCACCTTCTCCATAAGTGCAGCATAATATACTCCGGCCCCCTCCATACTCTCAATCTGGGGATTATACATATCAACTATCTCATTGCACCTGGCTTGTGTGCCGGTTACACACTGCACCGTTGCACCTGCTCCTGCACCATATTTCTCCAACACCTTCTCAATATGGGGATATGGCAGCAATTGACGTGCCAATGCCCCTTTTGTATAAGGGAAACCGTCCTTTTCAAGTATACCGTACTGGAACAGGTCTGAAAAGCCCTCTTCTGAGCCAAACCCCAAATCTGCAAAATATTCCCTTGAAATTACAGCTGCAGAACCTATGGGGAAAGCCTCCAAATCATAGCTTCCGGCAATTCCCAGGTTTACCACAAGGTTATACGGCTCCCCGGCCGCAGCTGCTGCAACCACCTCCCTGGTTACACAATGACATGCCTGCACAGCCCCTATTCCAGTAAGGCGGAATTCAACCTGTGCCTTCACATCCTTGCTCTTTTTTTCCATATCAAAGGCTCTCTCCGCCCTGTGCAGCTCCTGCTCCTCGGCTGCTGTAACAAGTATTTTCATGACAACGACAATAAATCAAACTTGAATATCAGTCCACCTTCTGGACCGTTCTCTACAGTTATATCCCCTTTATGGAACAATACCGCATTTTTAACTATGGCCAACCCCAGTCCGCTTCCACCCGATTTTCTCGACCTTCCCTTGTCTATCCTGTAGAAACGGTCAAAAAGGCGCTCTTTGGCATTGTCGGGAATACCAACCCCGTTATCCATATATGTAAAGTTTATCCTGTAACTTGGATCTCCTGAAATCTGCTGGATTCCGGCCATTATGGAAATATGGGTGTCGGGACCTCCGTGCTCAAGTGTATTGTCTATAAGGTTCTTGAAGAGTGAATAGATGATATCGTGATTGCTGCCAATTGTAAGTTCACTGCTTATCTTAGGGGTAAAGACAGTATTGTTTGCCTTCATCTTATAAGCAAGTTCCTCCTCAATCTCCTTAAGACAGGATGAAATGTTTACCTCATCTATCTTGTAGTAATCAGACTGTTCATCAAGTTTGTTGAGGATAGATACATCGTTTACCAGCGAAGTGAGCCTCAGCGACTGTCTGTACGCCTTCTCCACAAACAGCCTCATCTGCCCAGCATCCATAGTCCCGTCATCCATGATGGTTTCAAGGTATGCCCTTATTCCTGTAAGTGGGGTTTTCAGTTCATGGGAGATATTGTTGGTCATCTCCTGCTTGAAGAGCTTTACCTTCTCCAGCTGCTCGTAGGTATCTACAATACGCCGTCCTATATCACCGTACTCATCGTCGGGAAAAGAGATTTTTGAGAAATCCTTCTTCTTGTTGCTGCTCATCACATAGAAAAAGTCATTGAATGCCTTCAAGGGTTTTGTAAGTTTCCTTGAAATGTAGAAAAGAGTACATATCAAGGCTATGATCAGCAACAGTATTGCATACTGGTAGTGTTCGTGGTTGCCGTCACTTTTCTGCAGCGTGTACACCAGAACAGCAGATATCACTATGGCAATAATTATTGCATAGTATATTATGAGCTGGTATTTGAGCCTGAGCTTTAACTTTTTCATAGGTGTATGCTGTAGCCGTAACCGGATCTGTTTACAATAAGGTCTCCATAAGTTCCTATCTTCTTGCGCAGCCTTGCTATGTGCACATCCACAGTGCGTTCAAGCACGTAGCTCTCCTCCTTCCATACAAGCTGCAGGATATCTTCCCTTGAGTATATCTTGCCCGGAGACTTTGCCAGAAGGACAAGTATTTCAAACTCCTTCCTGGTAAGGGATATCTCTACATTATCCACAAGTACCCTTTTCTTGTCATACTCAACCTTCAGGTTTTCGTGCACAAAAATGTCAGACTGCTGTGCCACGGGCTTTGTTCCCTGTTCAGTACCATTGTCAGATATTCTGTCGGGAAGAGGGGGATAACATCTGTTGAGGACTGCATTCACCCTTGCCAGCACCTCCTTTATGGAGAATGGTTTGGCTATGTAGTCGTCTCCACCCTTGTCAAATCCGGCCACTATGTCTATCTCGCTGTCCAGTGCCGATATAAATATGATGGGTACATCATTGTGGTAATCCTCCCTGAGCAGCTGCGCCATCTTGAGGCCGCTGATGCCGTCCATCATTATGTCAAGCAGCAGCAGATGCCAGGTATTCCGCATTTTATAGAGAGCCTCCTCTGCACTCGCTGCGGTTTCCACTATATAACCCGCTTTCTGCAGGTTATACTGCAGAATTTCGCAGATATCTTCTTCGTCATCCACTATAAGTATTCTGAA
>JAZRHK010000125.1:0-7239 GCA_045644725.1 Candidatus Coprenecus sp.
ATTCGGGGGTGAAAGGGGGGGGGTATTTGCCCCCGATGGGCATGATGGTGCTGGGGTAAAAGAAAAGAGGCTGATCCGTGTGGGGCAGCCTCTTTATTTTGATGTGTGTCAGTAATTAGTTAGCGCTGATAGCACCTACTGGGCAAGCGTCAACACAAGTACCGCAATCTGCGCAAAGAGAAGCGTCGATTGAGTAAACATCACCAGCAACGATAGCGCCTACTGGGCACTCTGATTGGCATGGGCCACAAGCTGCACACAAACCTGCATCAATTTTATGAGCCATAGTTTTAATTAATTAAATTGTTAGTAATTCTAGAATTCGGCACAAATGTAATGCAAATGTGCCGAACTCGCAAATTATTAATAGCCGAAAATCTCCTCTGTAGATACTTTGCGGATGTTTCCGTACTCTTTAAGTGATTTCAGGTCAAGATCTTTGGCATCACCAAGGATGGCAATTGAGTATTTTCTCCCTTTTACCCATTCCTGCTGGAATTTTACGATATCTTCCATGGTGTAGCCCTGCACCTTTTCAAAGATATCTTTGTTGATGTCATAGTTGAGGCCAAGGTCACGCATTCTGATGTATCTGCTGAGTACATCAGATTTGACTACTCTGGTGGTACGTATGTTTGCCAATAGGGACTCTTTGGCAATGTCGAATGCATTTTGTGATTGTGGCATATCGTTGATAATCTCGTCAAATGCCACAAGTGCATCGATCATCTTGTCGTTCTGGGTAGCGATGAACATGCTGTAGGTGTAGTCTTCCCCTTTCTTGGCTGGTGATGAAAGTGATGCTCCTGCTGAGTATGCAAGACCTCTGGCCTCTCTCATCTCCTGGAATACTATGGCATTCATACCGCCACCGAAGTATGAGTTGTAAAGGGAGATGATAGGTGCGTTTGCAGGGTTATAATCTTCACCTCTGTTTGAATAACCGGACAGATAGATTTGTTTGGCATCGTAAGGGGCGATAAGTACCTCGCTCTTGTTTACTTCACGTCTTGTGAACGTTTTCTCCTCATTAACTGGGATGAGCTTTTCAGGTGTCTGGTGCAGCTCATTGATGGTGGCGATGATCTCCTCTTGAGTCATAGGACCATAGTAAAGGATCTCGTGCTCGTATGAGTTGATAGAGTGGATTCTGTCCAGCAGCTGCTGATCTGTGAGTGCTTTCAGCTCTGTATTTGACAGGACATTGGTGAAAGGTGATTTTGGACCGTAGGTGTTGTATGCCTGAAGAGCAGAGAAGTTGGCTCTCTGGTTGAGCTTGTTGTTCTGACGTCTCTTGAGGATGTCTGCCTTAAGACCTTTGAGAGCTTCAGGGTTAGCTTGGGCGTCAGAGATAATAGACTCCATAAGTTTCACAGCCTCTTTCATATTCTCTCCCAGACCTGATACATATACCTGTGTCTGCTCGTTGGATACATATACAGATGTGTTGCAGGCAAGGCCATAGAATGCGGTCTTGATCTGCTCAGGTGTCATGGTGCTGGTGCCAAGGTAGTCCAGATACTGGGCAGCTGTAGAGAGGTATTTGTCCTGGTTGTTACCCCTTTCAAATGTATAGATAAGAGAAAAGATGTCGTTGGTGGTGTTCTGTTTGTAAAGGACAGGTATATTGTTCTTTGCTTTTACGATAGACATATCTTTCTCAAAGTCCACAAATACAGGTTCGATGGGCTCAACTGCTGATGCCTGGATTTCACGCAGGAATGCACTTGAGGTGTCCCTGTTCATAAAGATAGGGGTGATGGCAGGTTTGGCTATCTTAAGCTCGTTGGGATCTTTCTTCTGAAGTTTGTTGATTACTGCGTAGTTGTTGCCGAAGTACTCATTGGCGTATGCGATAACCTCTTCTTTGGTGATTTTGGAGATATTCTCCACCTGGTTGATGTATCTCTCCCAAGGTACCTCATTGATGAAGCAGGTCACAAATGAATCGGTACGTCCGTAGCTTCCCTCAAGGTATTGGAGCTGTGAAAGTTTGTAGTTGTTTACGATAGCTTTGAGGATGTCTTCGTCAAAATTACCTTTTTTGAGGTTCTCCACCTCTGCAAGGAGGATATCCTTTACCTCTTCAAGTGACTGGCCCTGTTTTGGGCGTGCCTGGATGAGGAATACAGAGTAGTCTGCCTGTGCGTAGTTGCCGCCAAAGGCGCTAAGAACTTTCTGCTGCTGGTTTACATTAAGGTCGATAAGTCCGGCCTGGCCGTTGTTCATAATCTGGCCGATAACATCAAGCATTTCGCTGCTTGGATCTTTGATGCCGGGGAATCTCCATGCAAGGGTTACGCTTGGTGATTCAAGACCATAAACTTCTCTGACAACAGGTTCTGTGATAGGCGCTTCCGGCTCAAACTCCATCTTCTTGAGGTTTGGATTGGCTTTTAGTCCGCCGAAGTACTGGTCGATGATTTTAATGGTCTGGTCCGGGTCGAAATCACCTGACATACAGATGGCGATGTTATTTGCCACATACCACTCTTTATAGTAGTTTTTGATGTTGGTGATAGATGGATTTTTCAGGTGTTGTTGTGTGCCGAGAACAGTCTGTGTGCCGTATGGATGGTTTTTGAAAAGGGCAGAGAACATCTGTTCGTAGATCTTGCGTGAGTCCTGGGTGAGGGACATGTTTTTCTCTTCATACACAGTCTCAAGCTCAGTGTGGAATCCGCGGATGACATTGTTGGCGAAGCGGTCAGCCTGGATTTTAGCCCAGTTCTCAATCTGGTTTGAAGGGATGTTCTCGGTATAGACTGTCATATCGTAGCCGGTGTAGGCGTTGGTGCCGTCAGCGCCGATAGCTGCCATAAGTTTGTCATATTCGTTGGGGATGGCATATTTTGATGCTTCGTATGACAAGGAATCTATAACTTTGTAGATGGCTGTCCTCTGGGCCTCATCTGTAGTTTTGCGGTAAATCTCAAATTGGGCCTCGATAGCATCAAGTAGAGGTTTTTCCAATTCGTAGTTCTGCGTGCCGAAAGACTCTGTGCCCTTGAACATAAGGTGCTCAAAATAGTGGGCAAGACCGGTGGTCTCATGAGGGTCATTTTTTCCACCTACTTTAACTGCGATATGAGCGTCAATTCTTGGCTCATCTTTTGTAACACTCATATATACCTTAAGACCATTGTCCAAGGTGTAGATCCTGGTGTTTGTTGGATCATTGGGAACTGTTTCATATTTGTAGCCACAAGAAACAGTTACCGACAATAAAAGGGCGAAAAGCCCAAGTTTAAAGATACGGTTCATAGTGTGTTTGTTAATATTTATTGGCACAAAAATAATATTAATTCGTATATTTGGAGGTTGATATGAGAAATTTTGCACAAAAAATATTCCAGGTTGTTATCGCGCTGATTATCAGTGCAAATTTTGCGTTTGCCCAAAATGAGTTCGGTGGTGTAATCAAGTTTGACAAGACTGTACACGATTTCGGAGATATCCTCATTTCTGATGGTGAACAGAAATGCGTCTTTACATATACCAATATCTCGGACAAACCTCTGGTGGTCCACAGGGTTATAAGCTCATGCGGATGTACTGAGCCTGCGTGGGACAAGAAACCGCTAAGGCCAGGAGAGAAGGGGACCATAAATGTCTCTTTCAAAAATGATCAGGGCCCTTACCCTTTTGACAAGGGGATTACCGTCTATGTTTCAGATGTGAACAAACCAGTGGTGCTTAGAATCAGGGGGGTGGTGCACAATAAGAAGAAGTCGCTTGAAGAGATGTTTCCTGAAAGATTCGGTGCGGTGGGATTAAAGTCGAAGATTTTGAGCTTGGGTCAGATAGAACAGGGAATGGCCCGAAATGAGTCTGTGGAGATTGCCAACCTTTCAAACAAGGAGGTTATTGTGAGTTTCTCCAATTTGACCCCTGGATTGACCCTAGTCCCCGAAAAATTGAGGATTCCGGCAAAGGGGAGAGGCGTACTGACCTACGTGGTGGATACTAGGAATACCAATGGAAAATGTTGGGGTAAATCGCTCTTCAAAACACAAGTGCTGGTAAATGGCCAGCCTCAGAAAGGGGAACTGGTAGTGGAGACCCTGGTAAAGGAGAATTTCTCCGATTATAGCCAGGAGGAGCTCAAGGCTGGAGCACTTCCAAAATTTGTCACTTCGTCTGCATCCTTTGGAAAGTGCAAGGCCGGTGAAGTGAAGAAGCTTTCGTTTACCTTCACCAATATGGGTAAGGAGACAATGAAAATATACAAAGTGGAGGCCACCGAAGAAGGTTGCACCTTCAAATATCCGGAGGTGACTGCAGCATCCCAGAAAGGGTTGATAGAGGTTACTCTTGATACCTCAAAAGCCAAAGGGGAGGTACTGTATGTAATCTCAGTAATAACCAATGCCCCCACAAGACCAATTGTAAATCTTTTCATAACAGGAGAAATAGAAAAATAGATAACTATGGACAACAGCAAACATCAAGGAGATTTCTTTGAGGAGTATCACAATGAAGATACAGCACTTGTAGTGAATGACGGAGTGGAACAACCCCCTGTGGTCAATCCCTATATCAAGAATTTCTTCAAGAACAAGAGGAAATCGATTCTTACAGTGGATGAATATATGGATGGTATCACAAAGGGAGATACAGTTATCCTGAGTAAGGCAATCACCCTTATTGAAAGTTCCCTTCCTGAACACAGGACAATGGCACGTGAGATTATCACCCGATGTCAGGAGCTTTCATCTGCAAACCAGTCGATGAGGATCGGTATTACAGGTGTGCCTGGTGCCGGCAAGAGTACATTCATCGAATCTTTCGGTAATCTGGTGACTGCCAAGGGGCACAAGCTGGCAGTTTTGGCCATTGATCCGAGCAGTGAGAAAAGCAAAGGGAGTATTCTGGGTGACAAGACCCGTATGGAGACCCTTTGCAACAATCCTGATGCCTTCATCCGCCCCAGCCCAAGTGCCGGTTCACTTGGAGGTGTAGCCCGCAAGACCAGAGAGACTGTCCTCCTTTGCGAGACAGCCGGTTATGATGTTGTATTCATAGAGACAGTGGGTGTGGGGCAGTCCGAGACTGCAGTACACTCAATGAGTGACTTCTTCCTTTTGCTTATGCTCTCAGGTGCCGGTGATGATCTTCAGGGTATCAAGAGGGGAATTATGGAGATGTCTGACCTGATTGCCATCACCAAAGCGGATGGCAACAATGTGGATAAGGCCAATATGGCGCGTGCTCTCTATGCAAATGCCCTCCACCTTTTCCCACCGACAGAGTCTACCTGGGTGCCTACTGCCCTTACATCCTCTTCGCTTGAAAAGAGGGGGCTGGAGGAGATATGGGCCAAGATAGAGGAGTATTTTGATCTTGTGAAAGGCAATGGCTACTATCAGAAACGCCGCCGCGAGCAGGCGAGGTTCTGGATGTATGAGAGCATAAATGAGTCTCTTAAGGAGATGTTCTATGAGAATCCTGCTATCGAGAAGATTCTTCCACAGTATGAGGATTGTGTACTTGAGGGCAAGATGGACTCCTTTGCTGCAGCAGGAGAACTTCTTGAGAGGTATATTGAGCGTGATATAAGGAATTAGTGTGATGGGTTGGGGTGTTGTTTGGGATGTCTTGAAGAATGCCTGTCTGGTGACAGGGCTCGTGATGGTTATGATGATGACCATTGAGTATATCAATGTCCGTTCTGCGGGCAAGTGGTTCTCTTCCCTTCAGAATTCCAAGTTCAAACAGCTCCTTTTGGGATCCTGCCTGGGGTTGATACCCGGCTGTGTGGGGGGATTTGCGGCAGTCTCGCTCTTTTCGCACGGTCTGATAAGCCTTGGTGCCCTGGTGGCAGCAATGATTGCATCTTCAGGGGATGAGGCGTTTGTGATGTTGGCAATGATTCCCGGGAAGGCACTCGTTCTGTTTGGAGTTTTGTTCGTGATTGCAATGGTCAGCGGATTTGCTGTGGACAAATTTTACAGGGAAAAGAGAGCTCTCAGTTGTGATCAGGAGTTCGAGGTGCACCACGACCATTCCGACAAGGCTCAAGAAGGGGGCAAGAAGAATTTTTCTGCCGTGAAGGTGTTGGTGGTGGCGGGATTGTCCCTTTTTGCTGCGGCATTGTTTACAGGAGCATTGGAGCATACCCATCATCATCCCGAGCAGGTGTCTGAACCATTGCACGGAGTGCATCATGATCACAGCGGAGGTCATATTGGGCATCATGGGGAGGAGGCCCACCATCATCATCACGGGGCTGTTTCACTGCTGGATGAGAGGTGGATAAACATCCTTTTCGGGGTGATAAGTGTTGTGGTGCTCTTTCTTATATTGAATTCAGGCGAACATTTTGTGCAGGAGCATATCTGGAATCATGTTATAAAAAAGCATTGCCACAAGATTTTTCTGTGGACTGTCGGGGCGTTAGCGGTCATTCAGGTGGGGCTCCAATATATGGATATTGGGCATTGGCTCAGTGAAAATGTTTTTGTGGTGATACTGTTTGCGGCACTTGTGGGGATGATCCCCGAATCTGGGCCGCATATGGTTTTTATCACACTTTTTGCCGGTGGTTATGTGCCGTTCTCTGTCCTGTTGGCGAGTTCCATTTCGCAGGATGGACACACTGCACTCCCACTTCTGGCATCGGACAAGTCGAATTTCGTTAAGACCAAGCTCATCAATGCGTTGGTGGCTGTGGTATGCGGTGGCATATTGATGTTATTCGGTTTGTAAATAATGTTTATATTTGCAGTTTACTATAAATAAATATAATGGCGTCAATTACTAAAATTTTACAGAAGCTATTCGGATCGAAGGCGGAGAGAGATATGAAGCAGATCAAGCCCATTCTGGACCAGGTCTTGGCTTCATACAGTCGTATTGATACCCTCTCAAACGATGAATTGAGGGCAGAATCAGAAAAGTTAAAACAAGTCATAGCAGACAGGATTGCTAAGAATGAGACCAGAAAATATGAGTTGAGGGCCCAGTTGGAAGATGTGGAGATAGCACCCGAGAAGAAAGAAGCTCTGGCTACTGAGGTAGACAAACTGGCCAAGAAAATCGATGAGCAGATAGAGGAGGTACTTAATGAGATCCTTCCTGATGCTTTTGCGATTATGAAGTCTACTGCCCGCAGGTTTAAAGAGAACTCAGAGATAAGGGTTACCGCTTCAGAGTTTGATAGGGCGTTGAGTACAGCTCATGATTTTGTCAGCATCGATGGTGATGTGGCTGTTTGGAAAAACAGTTGGATGGCCGGTG
>JAZRHK010000126.1:0-4330 GCA_045644725.1 Candidatus Coprenecus sp.
GATGCAGACGTTATATCTGCAGGTCGGTTGACCTGCTTTTTTCGTGCTCGGCGAGCACCTCTGATATGACCCCCCTGAAGTCCCCCTTAGGGGGACGGGAGGCACGCGACTACCCGTCGCGGTCTGCTGATCAGATATATATCAGATTCCGGCTCGGAGATTAGGTTCTTCAGGCGTTCGCTACGCTCACTCCCACCACCGCTTTCGCGGCGGTCCCCCCGCTATCTACCGCGGGTGGTAAGGCCTTCAGAACCTAACTCTCCGTAGCCTTATCATCCTGTCACACTCGACCCCGTTCGAGAGTCCCTCTCACTATACAATCTTATTCGCGACGCACCGGTTTGGTGCTAATATCACTGCCTCACACCTTATTTCAAACATAAATTCATCGAATTTGCCCTCTCACGCAGTGTCTCAAGCCTCATATCACTGCGTCGCATTCTTTCCCTGCCGAACTGAATCTAGATAGTCTCTGTTCTGGTATCTGAATCACGAAGAGATTGGGCACGGAAATGGGCCAATAATGGGCAAAAGTGTGCCCAATCCCATTCTCTCAGGAGGGATTGGACACGCTAAACCCTCACAGAAGTACCTCCAGCAAAGGGTGGCGTGCCCAATCTCCTTGCCCAATGAGACTCCCGAACAAGATCGAATGTATATATGAATGGAGTCAGCTATGTCAGTGCGTATGCCGAGACTGTGCCACCCTCGGCACCATAAGAGGGAGGGGCCCTCGACGTCAGTCGTGGGAGGGGTCATGCGAAGCATGACGTCAGAGGCATCGCACTGACTAGCTGATGACAGAAAAAGACACCCGAACGGGATCGGGTGTGACAAGATGGGGTAAATATAAACAAAAAAGAGACTGACCTAAAAAGTCAATCTCTTTTGAAAATGGGTGGACCCGACTGGGCTTGAACCAGTGACCCCCTGATTATGAGTCAGGTGCTACTAACCGACTGAGCTACGGGTCCAAAATCACAACCTTTAACGGCAGCAATGTGCCGTCAAAGGTATGTAATTCTTTGATATTATCAAACTTTAATTTCTACTTCAACACCGCTAGGAAGTTCAAGTTTCATCAAAGCGTCTACTGTGCTAGGTGTAGAGCTATAGATGTCAAGAAGACGGCGGTAAGAATTAAGTTCGAATTGCTCACGTGATTTCTTGTTCACGAAAGTCGAACGGTTAACTGTGAAGATCTTCTTGTCTGTAGGAAGTGGAATAGGACCATTTACTACAGCGCCAGTAGCCTTAACAGTCTTTACGATCTTATCAGCTGATTTGTCAACCAATGCGTGATCGAAAGATTTTAGTTTAATTCTAATTTTTTGGCTCATATTATTATTTTTTTTCTTTATCAATAACAAATGCTAATTATTCTTCATCATCAGCAGGTTTTCTGCCTCCTGATTTCTCGATGATCTCCTTAGCCAAGTTAGCAGGTACCTCTGCGTAGTGAGAGAACTCCATTGTACTTGTTGCTCTACCTGAAGATAGGGTTCTCAAGATGGTAACATAACCGAATTGCTCTGAAAGTGGAACTTTAGCTTTAACGATTCTTGCGTTACCTTTTGAGTCCATATTGGTAATCTGACCACGACGTTTGTTAAGGTCACCGATTACATCACCCATATAATCCTCTGGAGTTACCACCTCAAGTGACATGATAGGCTCCATAAGAACAGGGCTTGCTTTAGGAAGTGCATGACGGAATGCCATTCTCGCAGCGATTTCAAATGACAATGCATCTGAGTCTACAGGGTGGAATGAACCATCTTTAAGGATAACCTTCATAGATGTTACCTCATAACCAGCCAATACACCATTTACCATTGCAGATTTGAAACCTTTCTCTACTGCAGGGATAAACTCACGAGGAACGTTACCACCTTTAACTTCATCGATGAACTGAAGACCTGTAACACCTTCGTCTGCAGGACCAATCTCAACGATGATATCAGCGAATTTACCTCTACCACCAGACTGTTTCTTGTAAACTTCACGATGTTGAACAGAGCTTCTGATAGCCTCTTTATAGTTAACCTGAGGAGCACCTTGGTTGATTTCTACACCAAACTCTCTCTTAAGACGGTCAACGATGATATCCAAGTGAAGCTCACCCATACCACTGATAACAGTCTGACCTGTTTCGTGGTCTGAACGTACAGTGAATGTAGGGTCCTCCTCAGCAAGTTTGCTAAGGCCCACACCAAGTTTGTCAAGGTCTTTCTGAGTCTTAGGCTCAATAGCAAGACCGATAACTGGATCTGGGAATGAAATTGATTCCAATACGATAGGATTGTTCTCCTCGCAGATGGTATCACCTGTACGGAGCTCCTTGAAACCAACTGCAGCGCAGATATCACCTGCCTCAACGAACTCAATAGGGTTCTGTTTGTTAGAGTGCATCTGATAAAGACGGGCTACACGCTCTTTCTTGCCTGAACGGGTGTTCAAAACATAAGAACCTGCATCAAGTTTACCTGAATATGCTCTCAAGAAAGCAAGACGACCAACATAAGGGTCAGTAGCAATCTTGAATACAAGAGCACAGAAAGGTTCTTTAACGCTAGCCTGACGAACTACTGGAGCATCAGTCTGAGGATTTGTACCCTTAGTCTCCTCTTTGTCAAGTGGAGAAGGTAGATATCTCATAACTGAGTCAAGAAGGAACTGTACACCTTTGTTCTTGAATGAAGAACCGCAGCAAGTAGGAACAACTGCCATATCGATGGTAGCTTTTCTAAGTGCTGATACGATCTCCTCTTCAGAGATTGAATCTGGATCTTCAAAGAATTTCTCCAAAATCTCGTCGTCGTATTCTGCAACTGCTTCGATTAGCTTGCCTCTCCACTCTTCAACTTCATCAGCCATATTTGCAGGAATCTCTCTGTACTCATAGTTAACAAGCTCTTTGCTATCTGGGTTGTAATAGATAGCCTTGTTAGCGATAAGGTCAACGATGCCTTCAAATTTGTCTTCAGAACCGATAGGAAGACAGATTGGAACCGAATTAGCGCCTAATTTGTCTTTAATTTCTTCAACAACGGCTAGGAAGTCTGCACCGATACGGTCCATCTTATTTACATAAGCAATTTTAGGAACGCGGTATTTGTCAGCTTGACGCCATACGGTTTCAGACTGAGGTTGAACACGGCCTACTGCACAGAATGTAGCCACTGTACCATCAAGTACACGAAGTGAACGCTCTACCTCTACGGTAAAGTCCACGTGGCCCGGAGTGTCAATTAGGTTGATCTGGTAGTTTTCACCATTGTACTTCCAGAACGCAGTGGTAGCGGCTGAAGTAATGGTAATACCTCTCTCTTGTTCCTGTGCCATCCAGTCCATGGTAGCTGCACCATCGTGCACCTCACCAAGTTTGTGGGTCTTTCCGGTATAGAACAAAATTCTCTCCGATGTGGTAGTTTTACCAGCATCGATGTGGGCCATAATGCCAATGTTTCTGGTTAATCTTAAATCCCTTGCCATTCTTGTTTCTTACTAAAAACGGAAGTGAGCAAAAGCCTTGTTAGCCTCTGCCATTTTGTGCATATCTTCTTTTCTCTTATAAGCAGCACCTTCGCAATTGTATGCCGCCATAATTTCTGCAGCCAACTTTTCTGCCATAGAGTGGCCCGAACGTTTACGTGCAAAAAGTATCATATTCTTCATGGCCAATGAAACTTTTCTTGAAGGGCGCACCTCTGTTGGCACTTGGAAGTTCGCACCACCAACTCTACGGCTTTTTACTTCAACCTGTGGAGTGATGTTTTCCAATGCTTTTTTCCAAACATCGAGAGGAGCCTTGTCAGAATCTTTCATCTTCTCGCCTACCATATCAATGGCATCGTAAAAAATAGAATACGCGATACTCTTCTTCCCCTGCAACATAAGATTATTCACAAACTGTGTCACTGACACCTCGTGAAATTTAGGATCAGGAAGTAGAATCCTCTTTTTAGGCTTCGATTTTCTCATTTTTTAAATCTCTTAAAAATTAATTAAATAAAAAGGTTACTTCTTAGCGGCTGTTTTCTTTGGTCTCTTGGCACCGTATAGAGAACGACTTTGTAGACGACCCTCTACACCAGCTGTATCCAAAGCTCCTCTAAGGATGTGGTAACGTACTCCTGGAAGGTCTTTTACACGACCACCTCTCACAAGCACGATTGAGTGCTCCTGTAGGTTGTGACCCTCTCCAGGAATGTATGCGTTGACCTCTTTAGAGTTTGTTAGACGTACACGAGCAACCTTACGCATCGCTGAGTTAGGTTTCTTAGGTGTAGTTGTGTACACACGTGTACAAACGCCTCTTCTCTGAGGA
>JAZRHK010000127.1:0-25434 GCA_045644725.1 Candidatus Coprenecus sp.
GCCTTTGAGATCCAGCACACACGACCCCTCGCACTGCGACTCCTGTGGGCACACTCTGCCGCAGATGGCAGGCAATGAGCTGTCCATAGCGATAATTTTTCCAGCCGCTTCAAAATCACCTGCCGCCACCTTTTCGACAAATGCAGGAATCTTGATGGATACGGGACAGGCCGACACACATCCTGGCCTGCGGCAATTCAGACACCTGCTTGCCTCAAGCATCGCCTCCTCCTTATTGTATCCATAGCAAACTTCGTCAAAGTTGGTGGCTCTGACCTTAGGATCCTGCTCCCTTACAGGGACTCTGTCTATTTTTGTGTTTGCCATAGCTCTAACCCCTTATTTTGCATTTGTGGTCTGCCTCGACCTCCTGGTTCTTGTACATAGTCTGCCTGCGGAGCGCCTCATCAAAATCTACCTGATAGGCATCAAATTCGGGTCCCTCCACACAGGCAAAACGGACTTTTCCACCCACTGTCACACGACAGGCACCGCACATCCCCGTACCGTCCACCATAAGGGTATTGAGACTCACCACAAGTGGAAGATCATATTTTTTTGCTGTAAGGGTCACGAATTTCATCATAATCATCGGGCCGATAGAGACAGCCTGGTCATATTTCTCCCCAGATTCACACAACTGGGCAAGTTTCTCGGTCACAAGCCCTTTCATCCCTTTCGAGCCATCATCGGTACATATATAGAGGTGATCGCACACCTTAGACATCTCCTCCTCCAGAATGAGCATATCTGCTGTTTTGGCACCCACTATGATATCCACCTTTGCCCCCCTTTCGTGAAGATATTTGGCCTGCGGATATACGGGTGCAGTACCCAGGCCTCCCGCGATGAAGATGAATCTCTTGTTGCCAAGCTCCTCGTCGTCCATTTCAATAAAATCCGAGGGTCTGCCAAGGGGACCCGACACATCCTGGAAAGATTCCCCCTGCTGCAGGTCGCAAATCTTCTTTGAAGATGCCCCCACTTTCTGTGTAACTATGGTCACACTCCCTCTATCCTTATCATAATCACACACTGTTAATGGAATACGCTCTCCATTCTCATCTGTTCTCACAATAAGGAACTGTCCGGGCTTTGCCGATGCTGCAAGTCGAGGAGCAGAAACTTCCATCAGGGTTATGGTGGGAGTCAGATCCTTTTTAACCAGAATTTCGTACATCAGTATACCTATTTCAAATCAGAGAAAGTCCCGAATGAGTATCCTCTCTTTTTCAATGCCTTTATAATTTCACCCAATCTATGGTACAATGGATCAGGTCTACCCGATTCAATACCAGGATGTATCAATATAATTGCACCATTCAGACCCTGATTCTTCTCAAACTCATAAAGTGCATTGATGAGAGTTTGCGATGAACGGTAATTCGGCATATCGGCTGTAGTGTAATCTGCAGAAGTTGCAGAACCTGGGGTAAGATTCATCACCTTCATCCCCATATTCTCCAGCCACTTGACATGATCTGAGTTGTAGTATTCGTATGGAGGGAGGAACCATCTGGCATCCTCGGCCTTGATTCCGAATTTCTCAAGTTCTGCCATATTCAAGAGCAAGTCCTTTTCCAGACTGTCCCTCGACACCAGAGAAGAGTCCCTGTCTTCCCATGGAGCATAAAGCAAGTGGTTGTCCGAATGGCCACTTACATAGTGCCCATCAGCAATAATCTGCTCAATAAGCTCTTTATGCTCTTCCTTTCTGAGGCAGTTGCCTGTCAGGAAGAAAGACCCTTTGATTCCAGCCTTCTTAAGGGTTTTAAGAATATGTGGTCCCCCATTGAATCTGGTGTCAGCAGAGAATATGAAATATATCTTCTTTTCATCAGGATTTACCCTGATGGCTGCACCTTGACTATCATTTACCCTTTTCACCTTCTTGAGGCTGTTCCCTTTTGACTCCATCTTGCCGAAATAGTAGGTAAGGCCTGCTGTTCCGTCCATAGTTGGCTCATTGGTAGAGAAGTCCTCCAGATCGTCATGATATACAGCGATACCATTATTGAAATGAGAATACTGAAGGCTCTCTATCTTCATATATCTGTCAGCCCTCTCCTTGAAAACTGAGTAATATACAGGTCCGTCTACCAGGCCACCATAAGTCATATCACCATTTACCACAAAATATGATGAGTGCGGTGAATCCGGGTAGTCTCCGAAAGAGGGATAACCTACTATCATAGATGTTCCCCAAGGATTACAGCCGAGTAGCCAATCCCTGAGAGCCATCTCCATCTCCAGGAATGAGTTGTCACCAGAAACCTCATTATAAAGTCTAGCCTGTGACACTGCCGCCGATACCAGATTGTTGGAACACCATATATAAGGGATACCGCTCATAAACGGATCATCTGACGCTCTGTCCTTTATATCCTGAAGACCTTGTCTCATGTATTCGGTGTATTTCTTGCTGACAGCCTCATTTTTGCTTTTTGCCAAATAATAGTGGCCCAGATTGATGAATGGATAGAACTGGTAATGTCTCCCCCTGCCAAGTTCCATCCAAGGTGATACCGGCTCCAATTCGCCCCAATAATCGGCTTGTTGTCTCCAGTTATCCTGATCTGTAAAGTGCATGAATGTGGCTGCTGCCAATTCTATATCATCCACGAAACTGTCCTCCTCATAGAAGAATGGTGACACTACACAAGCAGTCTGGGTATTTCCCACATCATCTGTCGCATATGCATACGCCTGCTCTGCCTTATTGAGGATATTGTCACAGAACTCGGGATAGTAGTCCCTCATCACCTGCGCTCCAAGAGCGAAGGTAGATGCAAATTTTGCTGCTGAAGATGACACACCTGTGGTTCTGTTCACATATTTGCTCAACCCCTGACGCTCACCTGTTACAAAATACACAGGACGGCCGGCACCAGGACCCCAGCCATAGTCTACTGTGTCCTTATATGGCACTCTGAAACCGGCGTGGTCCCTATCATCGGCAATTTGATTGAACATTACACGATCTTCAGGATTCATCTTTACAAGCCAGTCAAGACCCCATTTTGCCTCGTCAAGAATATCAGGAATACCATTTGCACCTCTTCTTCCACGTGCATCATATTTATCCTTGAATACAGACTTGTCCTCTGCCTCCATATAAGCAAAAAGCATATGGTAAGTAGTGGTCGCCGAAGTGGTGAGATACTGGAGATAGTCTGTAGCATCGTGCCATCCCCCTGTAACATCTATTTTTTCACCGCTCCTTGTCGGGTGATCCACGATAAAGCCGTCATGCTGATGGCATAGCTCTCCGTTGAAAGGGTTGTCGCCACACCTTTGCTGTCTCATATAGAAAAGCAAATAGTCGGCCAATCCATCATAAACATCTGCGCCAATTCTGAAGACAGGGCTCTTGGCTCCATTGCTTCTGATATAATAACCTCCATCTTTGGACACACTGCTGAAATCAAGACGATAGGCCTTTTTCATCCCCCATTTGGACGCATTTCCACTACGGCCCTTACCTTTGAATACCACCTCATCAGTAATGGCATCACAAACTTCAAATGTGCTTTCAGCCTCATCCAATGAGATAAGGACAGCAACCTTGATGTCTGAAGGCAAATATCCGGCCTGATTGACCCTTACCCATGATTGGGCTGCAAGGGCACACGACAGTGCCAACAATCCTATGACAATTATTAATCTGCGCATGATAAGTTATTGATGTATATTATTTCTTGTTCTCTTCTTTTGTCTGCTCTGGTTCGATTTCTGCCACTTTGTAACCAAATTTCTCCACTGCTTTGGCCAATGTCTCCTTGGTTGTCTGGTCAGGTCTGTACTTGAACCATACCGTCTGGTCTTCAAGGCTCACCTTCAAATCTTTCACACCCTTCTCAAAAGGGAGATTTGATTCAAGCTTCTTGACACATGATGGACAATCAACATTTACACTGAATGTAACTTCAGCCTCTTTTTTCTTCTGTGCTGAAGCCTCTGTATTGATAGCAAAAATAGCGATAACTGCTACGATAACGATTCTCAAAAACTGTTTCATGACTATTAAAATTTAAATATTATTTTTTCCATAAAGTAAATCTCAGACCTGCATAGACCTTCCATCCGAGAATAGGACCCCAAACCTGGGACGCATTGAATCCTGTAGAATAAGGCTCTTCCCAGCCAAGGATAGGATTTGCCTGTCTATAGTTTCCAAGGTTCTCACCACCCACGTATACATCCACACTCCTGAATTTTCTGGTAACCTGAGCGAAGAATACGGGATATGCAGGGGAGGTCTCAACCCCATCCTTTATCATAAAAGTTGGGAGTTTGCATGGGCCGTTGAGCTGCGCTGTAAAGTCAAATGTCCATATATTCATCCTGGTCGCATACTGGAGATTAAGTACCCCTTTATACCTGCTGGTCATAGGTCTCTCCACGAGACCCTGTCCCTCAAGAGTCACTTTTGCATCTGTGTATCTGTAGGTAGCTACTATGACGAATCTTTCGACAGGCTCAACAGAGAAATCTGCCTGATATGTATTGGTAAACGATCTGCCGTTCAGATTGTAGATGCTCACTTTTGATAAATCAAGCTCCTGATCCACGATGATCTGCTTATTGAAGTCAGTTCTGAAATAATCGAAACTCAAATACGAGTTACGGTTCTCTCCGATTGGAAGGTATCCTGTAATATTACCTCCGTATGTCCAGGCATCCTCTATATCAAGATTTGGAGAAATGCTTATCTGACGCCCTGTAGAGAGCATACCTATATTATCCACCACTACATTTGGCGAACGGTATCCCCTACCTCCGGATGCCCTGAAGATAATATCCTCAGTAAAGGCATACTTGATGTTTGCACGTGGAGCTACAAGAAATCCGTAAAGGTTGTTGTAATCAAGGCTGACACCCGCTACCACAGAGAACTTTTCACCCAAAGTGTATGTATACTCACCATACACACCTACCGAATTCTCCTTTCTGTCCAAAATATAGTCGTTGGTATTCCACATCTGGCCATAATTTGTGATATAGATGTCATTAAGTGTCTCATCAAACAGGTCAAACTGATTTCTGACACCTGCATTGATTCTGTGTTCGTCACCTATCATCTCCTGGAAGATAAGGTTTGCAAATACCGAATTCTGCTTGCCGACGTAATCCTTTACACCGAAGTATGAATCGATCTGGTGATATGTATAGTCAGCCACAAAGGCGATATTTCTTGTATTCTCAGCATTGAGGGGGATACCCACTTTCACATAGGCATTTACCCCTTTGTTATTGATATTTGACCCCCATATACCATTGTGCACCATGTTTTGGAGTGCGTAATCCTTATTTCCATCCCTCATCTCCTTTTTGAATGAGGTCATACCTCCGGTCCTGTCATCGGTAAGGGCTCTGATGCCGAATCTGACCTGCATACCGCTCTGATCATAATAGAGCCAGCGGTTGGTAAGGTTGAATTTGAGTGAAGTGGGTTCGTCCTTAAAGCCGTCACCATTACCGTCGTGCCCCATAGGCATGGATGAGTAGTGTCCCATGGTCACAGTGCTCCATTTTTCATTGAGCTGGAGCGAAGAGGCTATGTTTGCCTCTGTCATAAGGTGATTGTCCACAAAAAGGTTTACAAAAAGGGGCTTCTCGTCGGTAGGCTTGCGGTGTTCCATATTGATCTGGCCGGTGATGGCCTCAAGACCATTCACCACAGATGAAGGGCCTTTGGCAATCTGGATACTCTCAAGCCACTGGCCAGGCACATATGAAAGTCCAAAGGGTGCTGCCAACCCCCTCATGGCAGGGCGGTTCTCATCAAGCATAGCGGTATAGATACCCGACAGGCCGAGGAGACGAATCTGTTTGGCCCCAGTGATGGCATCAGAGTAACCCACTGTCACACTGGCTGAATTCTCAAAACTCTCAGCCAGGTTACAGCAAGCCATCTTGCAAAGACCCGCAGCGGTAATGACCTCTGTCTTCACAGGGGTCATTTTGGAGAGATAACTCCCTTCCTGACGAGCCTGCACCACCGCCTTTTCAAGTTCATTTACACCCTGTAGGAAAAACTCAACACTTTTTGTACCGTAGTTCACTACCAGCGTGTCTGTATTGTATCCTATGGCTGTGGCCACCAATGTAGCATCATCAGCCTTTTCAAAAACAGTAAAAACAAATTTACCATCGACATCACAATCAACGTATGTGCCAGATTGTAACCAATATACTGTAGCAAATGGAACCACCTCCCTGTCACCATTGTTTTTCACAGAGTAAACTACACCATTTACCGTTTGTGACTTGGGAGCTATTTGCCCCAGAAGAGTGCTGGCGGAGCAAATAAAAATAATGAACAATATAGATATCTTTTTCATAATTCTTTTCAATGCACATTTCACCAATTTGACTTGGCAAAGGTACAAATTTTACATACTTTTGCAAACAAGAGACATTTAAAACATTTAACTCAGATGAAAGGATTTTTTAAAACACTATTGGCTTCATTCATAGGGGTATTCATCGCTATGTTCTTCGGTGTTATCGTACTCGTATCAATCGTAGGCTCAATAGGTGCTTCTTCAGAAGCCACACCGGTAGTTCCTGCATCGGCCATATTGAAACTTGACTCAAGTCTGAACTTGGCAGAGCAGAGCTCTGAAGGGGATTTTGACCCTTCTGCCCTGATGGGTGGAGGCAGCTTGTCCACTTCCAAAACACTCAGCATTCTCACCGCCATTCAGGCCATAGAGAAAGCAGCTGAAGACCCGGCCATCAAATTCATTTACATCAACCCCACAGACATGATGATGGAAAATGCCCATCTTGAGGAGTTCAGGACCGCCCTGGTCAAATTCAAGGAGTCGGGCAAAGCCATCATATCTTACTGCGAAACCTACTCACAAGGTGGATATTACCTATCATCGGTAGCAGACAAAATCTATGTGAATCCACTGGGAGGAAATATGGTTTTCGGTCTGTCAAGCCAACTCATGTTCTTTAAAGGGGCCCTCGACAAGTTGGGTATCGAGATTCAGCTTATCCGCCACGGCAAATACAAATCTGCCGGCGAGCAGTTTGTCAACACCAATATAAGCGAGGCGAACAGGGAGCAGAACCAGGCTATGATCAAATCACTATGGACATCCCTGTCGACAGACATCTGTGAATCACGCGGCATAAGCCCTGCAGATTTCAACAAAATGGTCAACAACCTCTCTGCCACAGAGGCTGACGACATGGTAAAAGCAGGCCTTGCAGATGCCACCCTTACCAGAAATGAGATGCTGGATGAACTTATGGGCCTCTTTGGAGTGGAGAAGGAGGAAGACCTCAAGATGATCTCACTTGACAAATACGCAAAAGCTGTGATCAAGCCCAACGTAAAAGCATCTGAAAAGATAGCAATCATCTACGCCAACGGACAGATTTCACAAGGCAATGGAGAGGAGATCAGCTCAGACAAATTTACCGAAATAATCTCAAATGTAAGACAGGACAGCACTATTAAAGCGGTTCTTCTACGTGTAAACTCTCCAGGTGGAGACGCGATTGCAGCAGAGCTCATCCGCAAAGAGCTTGAACTCACCATGCAGGTCAAACCTGTTGTGGTTTCGTATGGCAGTTACGCTGCATCTGGAGGCTACTGGATCTCTGCAGAGTGCGACAAGATCTTCACAAACGAGACCACACTCACCGGCTCCATCGGAGTATTCAGCATGTTCCCCAATATTGGCAAGATAGTAAGGGAGAAGGCACGCATCAATGTTGTCAACATCAAGAGCAACGAGCACGCTGATATGATGTCGATGATGGATCCCCTTGACAAGGTGGAAGCTGCATATATGCAACAGAGCGTCGAGACTATCTACGACAAATTCCTCTCTATCGTGTCAAACGGCAGGGATATGACTACTGACGAGGTGGACGCTATCGCCCAAGGCCGCGTATGGTCAGGTTCAGACGCCATCAAGATAGGCCTTACTGACGAAATCGGAACCATAGCGGATGCATTGGACTACACTGTCAATATATCCGGACTTGAAAGCTATCAGATAGTTGAATATCCTAAAGCCAAAAATCAGATGGAAAAGATCATGGAGTCTCTAGGTCAGGCAGAGACAACAATGGAAGCATTGTCAAATCCTGACATCGCCTTGGAGGAGATGGTCAATCAGCTTACCGATATCAGAAAGACAGTATATGCCCGTATGGAGTACGACTACGTCTTCGCCAACTAGGATCAGGCTATAATCTATTTCAGAATATTTACCTCGGCTATGACTTTAGTCGAGGTTTTTATTTTATAACGGTCATCTATTCTCAGACCTGGAAGACACACGATATTCTCCCCATCGCATATCACTGGCTGGGACAGTTTATCCAGCCTTTCCATCTTCATATCCTTGAAAAAGTCACTTAACTTTTTGAACCCTTTCATCCCTAACGGTCTGAAACGGTCAGCCTCTCTCCACCCTCTGCAGACAAGTGGAAGTGTTATGGAGTCTGCATCAAAATAGAGAGTCCCCAAATCATTCACCGGACTGAAACCCTCCTCACGAGTGAAGAATTTCACCTCAAAGGAGACACCTGAAAAGAGATACACACCAGGGCATTCAATTGGGATCTCCACCCTATCAGGTTCATATAAGGGATGTACCTTGAGCACCCCTCTCTCCACCACCAGTTCATGTGTAGCCGAGTAGAAAGTTTTCCCGCTCTGGGCATCAAGTGCCCTCTCCACCATCTCCAGCTGGGCACTGTTGAACCCCCTGCTCTCCAACAATCTGAACAGCCAGTACCCCCTGTACTTCTCTTTTAAAAGCTCCGCAATATCTATCGTCAGCACATCGCCCTTCTCCACATAGAGAGAACCTCTTCTGGATTCAAAAAGATCATCAAGAATACCCTCTGCCTGCACAAAATGGGCACTGTCCTTGCTCAACGTTTTAAGGAACGAAGGGTTAATTTTCTTGAACTCGGGGAATATCACATTGCGCACTCTGTTGCGCGAGTAGTGCGACTCAAAATTTGTTTTATCATCTCTATAAGGGATAGCGTTTTCATTGACATACTGTGCTATCTCCTCTCTGGAGATGGTAATCAGCGGGCGGACAATTCTCCCGTTTTGCCCCCTTATACCTGCCAGTCCGCTCACACCTGTGCCCCGCAACAAATTGAGCATCATAGTCTCAGCACTGTCATCCATATTGTGTGCTATCGCAATATAATCGTAATGATGCTCATCAAGCAATTTGTAGAACCAGCCGTACCTCAAATCACGGGCAGCCATTTGGGTAGATACGGAGTGCTCTTGGGAGTAAGCCTTGGTATCAAACTCTATAGTATGAAAAGGGACTTTGTGCTCCGACGCCCACTCCCTGACCAGATTCTGGTCCAGATCGCAGTCACCCGGCCTCAGTTTGAAATTTACAGTAGCCACTCCGAATTCGAGCTTAAGACCGCTGGCCAGGAACAGACCCGCCATACACATCGAATCTATCCCTCCGCTGACAGCTAGAAGAAACCTCTTTCCTTCCACACCATCAGGAAGAAAAGAGGTCAAGTTCTTATCGAATTCGGCAAGAATCATTATTTCTTCTTATAGTTACCGAATGTATATGTAAAGCTCAAGTTGAATGCCTCCTTGAATTGTACTCTAGGTTTTGGATTCTCCCCCTTCTTATCCTTGATTAGGATATTCTCATCATAGATAAGATTTGTACGGATATTGGCTGAGAAAAATCTGTTGATCTTGAAATCAAGATTCAAATCCCAATACACTTGAGGGGCCAACTTAGGTGAGAGATAATCATAGAAAAGTGTCAGGTTTGTACCGACTGTTATATTTTTGAAACCTTTCTTGAACTCCGCTTTCAACTGGGCACCGAGCTCAGTTCTGACAGCTTTGGTCATATCATCCTCTGCCACATTCCAACCATAGCTTGGCCTCAACTCCTCAATACCAACGACCACTACGTTTCCTGTCAAAGGGGCAATGTTGAATGAAAGAAAATCAGCAGGCTTCCAGTCCAAACCGAGACCGAGAGAAATGTAACCGGGGGCCATAAAACTTGAAATCAGCTTGTCATCCTTCTTTTCTGCTGCATATGTAAAACCTTTTGCAAACTGCGTTCTGAAGTTGAACACTGCCGATGCGTAGAGTTTATTAGCCACACCATAACCCCATTTGCTCTCCAACTGGATCCTGTCATCACTTTTTTTGAAACGTTCTCCTTCACCTATAGGGTTCACAAAACCATAGGCAAGGTTTATTCTGTTCTCCCAGATCATCAGGTCCTTCTTATAGTTAGCATGCGCATCCACATAGGCATTCATGGCAATCGACCCAACACCACCAGCTGCCCAGTTGGTCAAAGATACCTGCGAGAATCCCACTTGATTCATTATACCGTTGGTCCAGTATTTAGGAGGCTCCACCTCAGCATACTGAATTTCTGGCATATCAACTTTAGATGCCACAATCAGACACATCTCCTGCGCACTTGTCAACTCCTTGTCTTGAGCATAGGATCCGGTAGAGGCGAAAGCAGCAGACACCACAGCCACCGCCGCCAAGAATAAAACTCTAATTTTCATCATTATTGCTATTTAGTACGTCATCAGAATTATATTGGTAACCCATACGTTTGCCAGTCTTCATCTTTGCAGACTCGATCTTGGCATTGATTTGGTTGACACTCACCACCTTCACCAAATCGAATGGAGGCACCAGAAGGTCAAATGAGAGGGCATAGGTAACAGCTGACTGGACTATAGCCACAAGTTCATCCTTGCCAAGGGTATATTTGCCGAAGGCAGCAGTCCTTTGCTTGTCCTGTCTCTTTCCCTCCACCAGGAAGCATCTGTCCTTATTGACAAAAATCCTGGCCACAAGGTATCCAAGGTCCTCTTCCCTGTTATATTTCATCGAATCCGAGAGGAAGTTATACACATTGATGACCCCACAATAAGCCCTGCTCAGATCCTCCTTCACATACTGGTTTTTCCAGATGGAGTGGTCCTTGTCAAACTTGAAGACATCAGTGTGCATACTGAATACCAGCACATCATCTGCAAACTTGAGTTCTGCCTCAAAGCGTCCACGGTCACGATACTCAATCCTGATCCTTCTGGTGCACTTCTCCTCCACAACATCGTTCAGGTCGTTGCTGGTCTCACTCAAGACATCCTTAAGCTGGTTAAAGATGTCCAAGCATTTTTCATAAACATCGGCCTTCAATTGGGCCTTATCCATCAATTCGGATGCGATTTGTTCCAACATATTAGTATGCTCTTGCAAAAATTACCCTTTGTTTGGATGGTTTGCCGGAGTAGACACACTTGCCCTCCTCCATCACCACATGAGAATCAAGAGGGATACATCTGATAGTAGCCTTTGTCTCCTCCTTGATCTTCGCCTCAGTCTCAGCAGTACCGTCCCAGTGGCAAAGAAGGAAACCACCCTCTTCGATCTTCTCCTTGAACTCCTCCCAAGTATCCACTTTAACAGTATGTTCCTCTCTGAAATTAAGCGCCTTTGCATAGATATTCTTCTGGATCTCATCCAACAGATTCTTGATGTATTCGGCGACACCCTCTCTTGAAACAGAAGATTTCTCGCAAGTATCACGACGTGCGATCTCTACCACGCCGTTTTCAAGGTCACGTTTACCCATAACTACGCGAACTGGCACACCTTTAAGCTCCCATTCTGCGAATTTGAAACCTGAACGGACATTGTCCCTATCATCGATCTTGACAGAGATACCGTAAGGCTTAAGTTCGTTTTTGATCTCTTCCATCTTCTCTACCATCATCTTAAGCTCCTCTTCCCCTTTGTAGATAGGGACCATAACCACCTGGATAGGTGCAAGAGCTGGAGGAAGCACAAGACCGTTATTGTCACTGTGGGCCATAATCAAAGCACCCATAAGACGGGTAGAAACACCCCATGATGTAGCCCAAACATAATCAAGCTTACCCTCTTTATTGGCAAACTGCACATCAAATGCTTTGGCGAAGTTCTGGCCCAAGAAGTGGGAAGTACCTGCCTGAAGAGCCTTACCATCCTGCATCATAGCCTCAATACAGAGGGTATCGATGGCGCCGGCAAATCTCTCTGACTCTGTCTTCTTACCTACCACTACAGGGAGAGCCATATAGTTGCGTGCGAAGTCTGCGTATACATTTACCATCTTTTCTGTCTCCTCGATCGCCTCTTGAGCTGTAGCGTGGGCTGTATGACCCTCCTGCCACAAGAACTCTGCTGTTCTGAGGAAAAGTCTGGTACGCATCTCCCATCTCACCACGTTTGCCCATTGGTTGCAAAGGATAGGGAGATCTCTGTATGACTTGATCCAGTTCCTGTAAGTATTCCATATAATGGTCTCGGAGGTAGGACGAACGATAAGTTCCTCCTCAAGTTTTGCCTCTGGATCCACGATTACACCTGATCCGTCAGGATTGTTCTTAAGTCTGTGGTGAGTCACCACTGCACACTCCTTGGCAAAACCCTCCACGTGGTCTGCCTCCTTGCTCAAGAAAGATTTGGGGATAAATAGTGGGAAATAGGCATTCTGGTGCCCGGTCTCCTTGAACATTGTATCGAGCTGATGCTGGATTTTCTCCCATATTGCGTAGCCGTATGGTTTGATTACCATACAACCTCTGACTGCTGAATTCTCTGCAAGGTCTGCTTTCACGACCAAGTTGTTGTACCACAATGAGTAGTTCTCTTCTCTACTAGTTACCTCTTTAGCCATTGCGAAATTTTTTTAATGGTATGTTTTTTGTTACTTTTGTATCGTATTGTGCGTAATAAGCCACAAAAGTACGAATAAATAACAAATAAAGACGTGAGTCATGAAAAATTTTTCTCTTTATATACTGCTATTAAGCACCTTAATCCTAACATCTTGCGCAACAGGTGCTTCCTATATAGCCAATACAGTCCTGCAAGACGGGATATATTACACTCCCGACTTGTCATCACTGCAAGCTGCCGCTTCTGAGGAACAGGCCCAAATAGCAGCGCTGACTCAGGAGACCAAAGTGAAGAAAATCCAGTCAGAGCCTGTTGACACTATCGTTCTGGGAGAGACCAGGGACATAACTGTGCCGCTGGAGATTGACAAGACCTACATGGTGCTGCTTGATGGTGAAACCTATGAAGAGAGATTCAATAAATTTGACAACGAATCAGACTACACATTCTCGATCAATTTTGAATATGGTTATGGCCCTAATTTTTATAGCTACCCATACTATTATTCGTATCCATACTACAATTCATGGCATCTCTCATGGCACCATCCATGGTACGGTCCTGCCTATCCATGGGGATGGTACGATCCATGGTACTATTCTGGCTTTTATCCCGGATATTACCCATACTTCGGCCCATCATATGCCTACGGATGGTATGATCCATGGTACTATCCCGGATTTTATCCCATGTATGCACCGATACCTCCCGGCATCCATTTCGGAGGGCCTGGCATTCCACAAAAAGAGGTGGTTCACGGAAGACGCGACCTGTCAAGAACCCATCAGAACGGCATAGCCCATACATCAGCATATAGCGGCAAACACGACCGGACAAATGCAGCAAGCCACCAACAGCCCGTCAACCAGATCCGCACCAAGGAACTGAACAGAACCGGCAACACCACCGCCAAAGGGGACAACACCGGAAATACCGGCACCACCGTCATCCCTGAAAGAAGCGGAGTCCGCAATTCTTACAGACAATCCTCAAACCACTCTGCAAAAAATACCCAGAGCACCAATAGAAACAATGGCAATGCCACATATCAGTACAACAGGGGGACTACCCACAGTCAAAGTTCAAGCTCCGGCAATAGCTACAGTTCCGGCAGAAGCAACTACCAAAGCGGCTATAGTGGCGGCAGCTCAAGATCCTCAGGAACCACCTCATCATCAGGTGGCAACTACCGGACTGGCGGCAGAAGATAGTTAGAACCCCAAATAGCAAAACAGATGAGAATACTAAGAATATACAGCATAATCATAGCAGCGCTTGCAGCCTCAACCCTTTACGGTCAGACGATGTACGATGCTATCAGATTTTCAGCCAACGATTACGAAGGGACAGCCAGGAGCATGGCTATGGGCAACGCCTTTACCGCCCTGGGAGGAGACATCGGAGCCATCACCATCAACCCTGCAGCAACCGGCGTATACAGATACAACGAATTCACCATAACCCCTTCCCTCACAAACACAGTGGACAGAAGTACTTACGAAGGGAATCTCACCAAATCAAACCGCACCCGCTTTGGTTTGTCCAATATTGGAGGGGTATCAGTATTTGATACCGGAAGAAAGACAGGACTGATCAGCATTAATTTGGGTGTAGTTGCCAATCAAACTGCGAACTTCACATCCAGATCAGAACTGTCCGGAACACAAAGCAATCACAGCAAGCTCTCCAGCATGGCATATCTCATGAGTGAATACGGAGTAAACAGCAATGGCCTCACTATGACGAAAGAGGACCCAAACTATCCTTTCTACAACTCCAATGCACTCTGGGAAGAGATTCTGGCTTGGAATACATCTCTGGTAGAGAACATATATGATGAATACACATATATAGGTGCCACCGAAAATGCAGTCGTTCAGAACGGCGAGGAGTTCATCTTCATAGGGGGGCCCCTCAGACAATCACTATACCAGGAGACTACCGGTTACAAACAGGACCTGTCCCTCAATATTGGCGGCAATGTCTCGCATAAATTCTACTTCGGCATAAACTTGACATTACAAAGCTTATGGTACCACAAATACCAGAATCTTTCAGAGACAGCAGAAGACAAGACCAACTTCCAGAGCGAATTTGAAAGCTTCAGGCACCAATACCAGCAAACTATCAACGGTATCGGATTCAATATGAAAGCTGGCATCATCTATAGGCCTGTAGCTGGCTTGAGGCTTGGTGCAACCATATCTACCCCTACATGGACAAAATACATGGACAATAACGAGGAAAATATGGAATCCAGGGTATACAACGAGTCATTCTTTGCAGAATCTCCCGTCAATTTCTACGAATACAGAATAAGGTCACCTTTCAGATGGAGTCTGGGAGCAGCTTACACATTCGGCAATTTTGCACTGATCAGCATCGACTACGAAAGCACCAACTATAGCTCAATCCGCTTCAAGACATCAACAGACATGTATCTGGATGATATCGAATACTTGAACAACCAGAACGGAGAGATGGCCAAAAGCTTCAGAAGAGTCAATAACATCAGGGCAGGCCTGGAGATAAAGCCCATTTCTCAGCTGTCAATCAGGGCTGGCTACAATTTCCTGGATACTTACGAAAAAGGGTATAATGGAGAAATACACTATGCAACAGCAGGTATCGGGTTCATTTTCAAAAATGGATTTTTCCTCGACGCAGCCTATCGCCAGCAGTGCAATTCCAATCATGAGACATACACCCTTTACGACTCACCCGTATCTTCGCAACCAATAGTGGAGAGCAAATATGGAAAATCACAGGTACTTCTCTCTCTAGGACTCAGATTTTAAGATACCTGCATGCCTCAGGACCCTCATTGAAGAGAAGGTCCAATATTGAAAGACCGGATATGAAACCATACTTTTGGGAAAACACCTGATAGTATGGTTTTTCTTCTATCTCCTTACCGAAGATGGGACTGACCTTTTTGGGGTGGATGGATTCCCTATAATCCAGAACATCACTTTCCAAAAGCGATGCAGGTACATACTCGTCTGTCAAAGATATTTCAGGGGCAATTCCCAGATTATCGATTAGAACATCCATCAATCTGCAGTTCATGTCAAAAAGATATTCCTCGCCACTCTCCAAAACATTGAATATATCGTCTTGGTAATATTCAAAAAAGGGAGATGACATGTATGCAGAAACAAGAGCCCTCTTGTGCTGCAGAAGCCATTTTTTCGAATAATCAATCTTGATATCCCTAATAGGGGTATTATTACCTGCAGTAATGACAGGAATAGTCAGAGACAAGGTACCGTCACTTGCAAAAATATTGCATCTGTTTCTGTAACTCTGTTTGGAATAGTTCTCGTACTGCTCCAGTTTTACACTCTTATTGTTGACCATTGCAACGAAGTATTCAACTGGGGGAAAATACGCCGTACTCAGCAGGGCTGTGGCATCTTTATTCGGCAGAAGCATCAATGGTCATTGCTTTGATAACACCTCTCTTGGAACCCCTGATAAAATTCAGAATGGTATCTCTCTCTATACTTTGAGGGAAAATCTGCTCCACTTTGTCGCATGCATCAGATCTGTTGAGTTTGTCAAAATAGATAACTTTATAAATATCCTTTATAGTCTCAACCTGCTCACTGGAGAATCCTCTTCTCTTCAGACCCACAATATTTACACCGGCATATACAAGAGGTTCACGTCCGGCAAGAATATAAGGTGGAACATCCTTATGAATTAGGGACCCTCCTCCCACCATTGCGTGGGCTCCGATATGGGAGAACTGATGCGCCATGGTACCTCCGCCAAGGATAGCCCACTCATCCACCTGTGTTTCACCAGCAACACCGGTATAGCTGGTAAAGATTACATTATCCTTCAACTCGCAGTCATGGGCCACATGGGTGTAAGACATCAGCAGGACGTTGTTTCCCACCTTTGTGATACCTTTACCACTCGCGGCAGTACCACGATTTATAGTCGCACACTCCCTAATGGTAGTATTGTCACCTATTTCCACATATGATACTTCATTCTCAAACTTCAAATCCTGAGGGATAGCGCCCACCACTGCTCCAGGGAATACTTTGCAGTTCTTTCCAATTTTCACATAATCGAAAATCACCGCATTGGGACCGATCCACGAACCTTCCCCTATCTCCACATTCTCTGCTATATATGCACCAGGGCAAATCTCCACATTGTCAGCAATTCTGGCATTTGGATGAACTGTAGCAAACTGTTTTACAACCATATATCTATATCTCCTTTTTAGCTGTTTCTCTAATTATACGGGCCATTTGAGTATTGACCTTATGTCCCGGCTTTACTGCAATAATCTTGCCTTTCAATCTGTATCCTATCAAGGAAAAGTCCCCTATCACATCCAGTAATTTATGTCGGGCACACTCATTTTCAAACCTCAAGTCCACATTGTTCAGATAACCTGTCGACACCCTCTTCACGCTTGTCACACCCAAAAGTGATGATATTTTGTCCAACTCATCTTGAGGTACCTCATTTTCTGCTATCACGATGGCATTCTCCAGATCCCCACCCTTGATAAGATTGTGTCTGAAAAGGAACTCCAGCTCATGAAAGAAACAGAATGTCCTGCAAGGAGCTATTTCAGATGCATAATCTGTAGTCTCTGAATAGTAATTTGCAGTCTGCACCCCGAGCACTTTTGAGTTATAATCTATGGACAGATCTATTTCATAATCCTCAGATGGGAGAAGGGTCAGTTCCGAACCGCTCTGCTCATCCTTGAAGGATATCTTCTCTTTAACCACATAATATTTTCGGGGGGCATCCTGAATTTCGAGGCCATCAGGAAGGATAGCCACCACAAAAGGCTTGGCACTTCCATCCATTATAGGGGCTTCCGGCGCATCAAGATATATGTAGGCATTATCAACTCCCAATCCCACAAATGCGGAGAGGACATGCTCTATGGTAGAGACACTTGCCTCACCATTCTGAAGAGTAGTACCTCTTTGAGTCTGAGTCACATAATCCACCAGCGCAGCCACTCTGGCATCATTACCTATATCTGTACGGATGAATACTATACCGGTGTTTACAGGTGCAGGGGCCAGGGTCATTTTTACCTTGAGTCCCGTATGCAAACCTTTCCCCTCAAATTCATATTCTCTCCTTAGTGTCTTCTGCAAATCTTTCATAATCCGCAAATATATCAAAATTTTATCACATAGCCCAAACTAGGCATAAGAGAAAAAAGATACATCTGCTTCCACCTCATCTCCTCGACATTATAATACAAAGAAAAGCAGTTGTGCCTATTCAGCACATTATACACTCCCAAGTAAAATTCATGGGCAACATTTTTCCCTACAAGATCACAATTGGCACCAATATCAAGCCTCACATAATCTTTTAACCTGTAATTATTGATCTCTCCATTATAAAAACTTACCTTCACTAAATCCTCCTCCCACGGCAGATAACCTGGCGTATACCCAGACTGAAGGGTCACAAGATTGCCACTTTGGTACACAAATGAAGAATTTATACCAATTCTTATTTTATCAGTCTTTACAGCTTCATATCTTACAGACAAATTCAGAACATGCGGCCTGTCATAACTGGAGAGAAAAGGACGGCCTCCATTAATATCGTCAAATTGTCTGAAACTCTTGGAATATGTATATGCCACCTTCGCCCCCAATCTGGACCCATTGTACTCGTACTCCACCTCCATTCCATAAGAATGCCCGCCCCCTTTTTCAACCAAATCCTGCCATCCCACAAGTTGAGTATTGAAAAATTTATTGGCTTCAGAAAAATACAGAAGATTGAAAATATCTCTGTAATAGCCCCCTATCGAGAACTTATGTTTCAAAAAATTCGCATAAGTACCCAGATAGTATTGCAATGATTGCTCTGGATCTGCCTCCCCATATGATGGAACAATAAAGTCCTTGCCCCACCCTAAAGGCAGTCCCTCCAAAGTATGATAGTACTGTGTCAAGTAATCAAAGGTGGCTTCAAGCCCAATTCCAGTTCCAAATGGGCACCTCCAATAGAGGCTGACCTCCGGAGCAAAATCAAAATATCTGTAATCATTTGCATCAAATCCGCATACATAAGCATTACCTCTTAACGCGAGTTTTATCAGGTCCCCTTTTGCATTGAAATATTTAATTTGGGCATACATATTCATCAGAGCAGACCGTTGATCCAAACCGGAATTTTCCACACAAAAAACATCATCTCCCATACGCTGGCTTACCTCAGGCATATATCCAGACAAAACAACTTTTAGCCCCGCATTTAAGACCCAGCTCCTTCCAAAATTATAATTCAGACTCGCGTTTGAGCTTATTTCTCCAATTTTGGACAATACGCCAATAGCCTTGTGTGAGCCATTCAGAAAAGCCTCTTCAGATTGAGAATTCTTATAATCATTATATGAAATGCGCGCATTAAAAGCCAATCGCGGACTTGGCATATAGTCCCAAACTACATTTCCAATAATATTTCTCCATGCTATGCTATTGGAGTATGAATACTCGCTTTTTCCAAAACTATAGTAATCAGAAGAGACAAATAGAGAAGCTTTGAGTGTTTGTGCTTTATTGATATTGTAGGATACTTTTGTAAATACATCACCAACATCCGACTCAAGTATATTGAATAAATTTAATTTCTGCGACATAAAATTCCGAACTGCACGATACTCCAACTCCAGTGGTGAGATCCTCGCTGATACTATATAGGACAATTTGTCTTTTATTATCGGGCCTTCAGACATAGCACCTATCATAAAGTTACTCACAGAGAATTCCCCTTTAAAATCATTAAAGCAGCCGGACTTTGAACTCATATCTATATGCGCCGCCAGCATATTGCTGCTCTCTCCATCAAAGCCTCCAACATTATAACACAAATTTTCAAGAACCGAATTTGTAACCACCGACGCTTGCCCAAGCAAATGTCCGGGACCGAAGATTTTAACGCCATCCAACGTAAAAAGATTATTGCCAGGATTTGCACCTCTCACAAAAAAGGAAGATGAACCTTCTACACCCATTGCTACTCCGGGTATGTAGTGAATATTTTGCACCGGATTTCTTTCACCAGTAGAAGTCACTATTGACTTCAAATCATCTTTACTGATAATTAATGATGTCAACCCACTATTTAAAGAATCTGCAAATATCACAGCCGGTCTGATCGTATCCTGCGAATAGACAAAGGTGTTTACCAACACCATCAAAACCAATAAACATATTCCCTTTTTCATAGCAATTCAGGATACTGGAAATTTAAAACCTATTGAAGCGCCAAAAACCCCCATTCCCACTAATTCACCACTTATTGATCTGATATTTGAAAAAACTTCATCATAACCGAATGATCCACCTAACTCACCAAGGCCATCTTTCATTTTAAGATTGGATATTTCAACATCCCTAAGATAGTTATCATATTCAGATGAAACACACTGCATTAAAATATAACTGTTCTTGTGGGCCATCCCGTTCAAAAGGGGCTTGAAACTCCCTACTACTGTAAAGAATCCATCGCCATTAATTCCGACAATAGCATCAGAATTCATACCACTCATCCTAATACAATCATTATACACCAAATCACTATTTCGATCTTCGCCCCCATTAACTCTCGCAAAGCACAACAATGGTTTTTTTATCTTGCCTGCGCCATTAACGAAATCATGCTTAAACATTAATTCTGGGGTCAATGGTAACTGCAACCACCCCGGATACGCAAACTCATCAAGAGACCCTAAGCTTATATTCGAAATAGAGAACTTGTCACAATACGGACTATCTGAGTACATCATACTCACTGGGGTATACAAACCACTTTTATCGCAAAAATCTACGCCATGAAACCAAAGCGCAGCAAAATCGGTAGAACCAAGATCAACACTATAACGCCAGATGCGACTTTCCGGTGTCGACTCAAGAAAATAATCGTTATATGCCAACATATAACTGATATCTTGCTCAGACATAACAGGAAATGTTGTCTCAGCACAGAAAACATCATCACCGATCTTGACATCCAAAGAATACTTCACCCCTTGCTCCGGGACAAAGTTACTAACCCAAATACCATCTTCTGCTTTCTCAAATTTATGAACTTTAGTTACCCCTTCACATATCGCTGTTACGGAAATGTCTGCATCCTTCACATTGACAAAATCATCGTAATATTCATCATAATATTGCGTGTAACTCAAATTCACATACTGCACAGTATCGTTTGTCAACACACAAAAGATATTAACCGGTCTCTCCTTGTTCGGATTAAGAACCACTTCCTCTTCACACGAAAAGAAGAGAATAAGTGCCGGAAAAATCAGAGCAAACCTAAAAAGTTTAATATTCCACATAATGCCGTACAATAGTTACAGGTTCACCAGAAGGAGAATAATCTAAACTTTCTCACTTTTTATGTGAATTTTTAAAAATAGCATACGCTTTCAGATAATCCTTGTATTCAAATGCGGGAGTACCCATATAAGATTTGCCCTCATGTTTGATGTTGCCTATAACACCGCTCTGTGCTGCAAAATTAGATTTATCTGCAATGGTAAGGTGACCTGCAAATCCAACCTGTCCCCCTACCATACAATTTTTGCCAAGTTTGGTAGAACCCGCTATACCTGTCTGGGCAGCAATAACAGTATTCTCCCCTATCACCACATTGTGGGCCACCTGAATCAGGTTGTCAAGTTTGACCCCCTTTCCAATAACTGTAGACCCCATTGTAGCCCTGTCTATCACGGTATTGGCTCCTATCTCACAATTGTCCTCAACTATCACAATTCCCGTCTGCGGAATTTTTTTATATGTCCCGTCTGCAGTGGGTGCAAACCCGAAACCGTCAGAACCTATTACAGCATTAGCGTGGATTATACAATTGTTACCGATCTTGCAGCCATTATAGATACGGACACCCGGATACAGGGTCACATTGTCCCCTATCTCCACTCTGTCCCCGATGTAGACCTGCGGGTATATATAGCATCTTTTCCCCACTCTGGCCTTTTTGCCGATGTATGAGTAGCTCCCAATATATGTACCTCTCCCCACCTTTGATGTAAAAGCAGAACTGTAGAAGGTAAAAAATCTCTTTAACCCTCCACATCTGTTTTTTGATTTCATAGTATTGAGCAGATCAAGGAGTGATGCGATGGCATCATAAGCATTGTCCACTTTTATAAGGGTGGCAGAGACCTCTCCTTTTGGCTCGAAAGAGTTGTTTATCAATATTATACTCGCCTGGCAAGTATACAAATAGTGTTCATATTTGGGATTGGCCAAAAAGCAAATGGCACCCGGCTTTCCGCTCTCAATCTTGGCCACGGATGACACTTTCACGTTTTCATCACCGACTATCTCCCCATGCACATAGTCAGCTATCTCTCTTGCAGTCACTTCCATAAAACTACTATTATTGAGTTAATTTACGCGAAGATACGCAGTTTTTTTTGTAGATAATGCAAATATCTTTATTTTTGCAAACGAAAATGGATAAGAGGAAACGGGGGACATCAGTCCCCTTATTTATTATCCCAAAACGGACCGATTATGATAGAAAAAAGTGTTATAGAAGAGCTTGTCGCTCAGTATATGATTGACAACCAGCTTGAATTGGTAGAGGTAAAAGTCAACAAGGCCAACAACATCAAAGTCTTCTTTGATGCACCAGGCAGATCAGTCAACATCGACGACTGCGTAAAACTGAGCAGATTCATCGAGAGTGGCTTGGACAGGGACAAAGAGGATTTCTCCCTTATGGTCAGTTCATCAGGAAAAGAAAAAAACATTAACGAAGAATAATAAAAATGGAAGGTTTAAACCTAATCAGCACATTTGCTGAATTCAAGGAGCTTAAAAACATTGACAGGCCCACAATGATGAGTGTACTGGAGGACATTTTCCGCACTCAGCTAGCTAGAATGTATGGCAGTTCAGACAATTTCGACATCATCATCAACATCGACAAAGGTGACTTCGAGATTTGGAGAAACAGAACGGTAGTGGAAGTGGTAGAGGATCCCAACACCCAGATCTCACTTGAGGATGTACACAAAATTGACTCAAGCTATGAAGAGGGTGAAGAGTTTGTAGAAGAGATCAAACTTTCAGATTTCGGCCGCAGAGGTATCCTAAATCTCCGCCAGAACCTTTCGGGCAGAATTATGGATATAGAAAAAGCCAACCTATACAACAAATACCGCGACAAGATCGGCGACATCTTCAGTGGTGAGGTATATCAGGTATGGAAAAAAGAGGTATTGGTAATGGATGAGGAAGGCAACGAACTTATCCTTCCCAAGACTGAGCAGATCCCTTCAGACTTCTTCAGAAAAGGTGATACCATCAAAGCAGTCATCTCAAATGTAGAGATGAGGAACAATAGCCCTATCATCACCCTTTCACGTACAGCACCCTCATTCCTGGAGAGACTTTTCGAGCAGGAGGTTCCTGAGATCTACGACGGTCTCATCACCATCAAGAAAGTGGTACGTATCCCTGGTGACAGAGCTAAAGTGGCTGTAGAGTCATACGATGAAAGAATCGATCCTGTAGGAGCTTGCGTAGGTGTAAAAGGTTCACGTATCCACGGTATCGTACGTGAGCTCAGAAACGAGAACATCGACATCATCAACTGGACATCGAACACCCAGCTGCTTATCCAGAGAGCACTCAGCCCAGCCAAGATCTCTTCTATCAAAATCAATGAAGAGGAGAAGAGCATCGGTGTATTCCTTAAACCATCTGAGGTATCTTTGGCTATCGGCAAAGGTGGCAGCAACATCAAACTTGCAGGTCAGCTTGCAGGTTATGAGATCGACGTATTCAGGGAGATCGACGAAGACGAAGAGGACGTAATGCTTTCAGAGTTCTCTGATGAGATCGAACAATGGATCATTGACGCACTCAGGGGCATCGGCTGCGACACTGCTAAAAGCGTATTGGCCCTTCCAGTAGCTGAACTTGTAAAGAGGGCTGACCTGGAAGAAGAGACAGTAATCGAAGTACAAAAGATACTTCGCGCAGAGTTTGAAGAGTAGTAACCTATAAAATATCGGGAGGACAATAATGACGGGAAAAGAAAATATCAGAATCAGTAAAGTAGTAAAGGATTTCAACATCGGAATGGGTACCCTTGTTGACTTCTTGACAAAGAAGGGATTTGAAGTGGAAGCAAGTCCCAATGCCAAAATTTCAGCAGAGGCATTTGACCTCGTGGTAAAGGAATTCGGCAAAGAGCAGATAATCAAGGAGCAATCCAAAAAAGTAGCTATCAAGATCAAGGAGATCACCGAAAAAGAGGCCAAAAAAGAGCCTCAGGAAGAGGAGCACGTACAGGAAGTACTCATCAAGAGCAACACCGTATCTGCACCTGTAGTGGTCCCTGCTCCAAAAGAAGAGGTTGTAAAAGAGGAGCCCAAAGTGGAAATTAAGGAAGAGGTAAAACCGGAAGTAAAGGTGGAGCCCAAACCAGAAGTACAACTTGAACCAAAAGCAGAGCCTAAAAAACACGAGTTCAAGGTAGTGGGAAAAATAGACCTTACACCTAAAAAGAAAGAGCAACCCAAACAGGAACCAGCTCCAGCACCCGCGCCTGCGCCTGCGCCAGCTCCAGCTCCAGCTCCAGCACCTGTCCCAACGCCCAAACAGGAACCTAAGGCCACTCCCGAGCCAGAAAAAGGTGCATCTGAGGAGCATATAGCTGTTAAAGTTTCACTTTCAGGTCCCGTTATAAAAGGAAAAATTGAACTTCCTGTGGAAAAGAAGCCATCTTCTCAGAAAAACAACGAGGAGAAGAAGAAGGATGGCAAGAGAGCCAGAATACAGAATGGTCTTCGTGGTGAAAAAGTTGACTTCACCAAGGATAGCAAGAAAGGGGAAAACAAATCTCAGAACCAGGGCCAGAAACCTAACCATGGTGCTCCTGGCAACGGTCAGGTAAACCCCAACAGCCACAAAAAGAACAAAAAGGAGAGGTTCAAACCTGTCCATACTGAGATAGATGAGGAGGAGATCCAGAAACAGATCAAGGAGACCTATGCAAGAATGACCGAAGACAAGGGTAAAACCAAAGGTTCAAAGCATAGAAGGGAGAAGAGGGAACTCATCTCACAAAGGATGCAGGAGGAGAATGAATTGAGGGAAATGTCAAGCAATGTTCTTCAGGTTACAGAGTTTGTAACTGCAAATGAACTTGCCATTATGATGAACAACACCCCTGTAACCAAAGTCATTGCTGCATGTATGAGCTTGGGTATGATGGTTTCCATCAACCAGAGACTTGATGCTGAGACACTTGTTCTGGTAGCAGAAGAGTTTGGATATAAGATAGAGTTCGTCACTGTAGAGAACAAAGAGGCTATCCAGGATGAAGTGGACGATGAAAAGGATCTTGTAGAAAGACCACCTATCATCACAGTTATGGGTCACGTGGACCACGGTAAGACATCACTCCTTGACTACATCCGTAAAGCAAATGTTATCGCAGGTGAGGCCGGTGGTATCACACAGCACATCGGTGCATACAACGTGACACTCCCTAACGGCCGCCGCATAGCATTCCTTGACACCCCTGGTCACGAGGCATTTACAGCGATGCGTGCGAGAGGTGCCAAAATCACTGACTTGGTTATCATTATCATCGCAGCCGATGACGCTATCATGCCACAGACCATTGAGGCTATCAACCACGCTCAGGCT
>JAZRHK010000128.1:0-12773 GCA_045644725.1 Candidatus Coprenecus sp.
GCTCGGAGCACCGGGTCACGGGGTCCACTCCCCCCTGGGGTCTCCTATTCCGTCCTCCAGTTACAGCTTTGTGGTAAGACTGTTGTGAGCCCGTTTTTTTGTGGTTTTTCATCAGGTACGATCTTATCTGATTTCAATCTGTTACAGATCCAGTGAGCCAGCTGGAGGTTGTCCAGGTCTATTGGATCGCCTCGCTTTGCGACTGGTATAATGTGATCCACTGTCGGACTCATTGGATCAGGATACTTTAGACTCTTGTCAACAGGCTTGCCGCAGATCCCGCAGATGGACTGGGTAGCCAGCACGATCTTTTTATTTTTATCCCACTGGGATCTGATTGCAGGCCGCCTCTCCGGTCTGTTCACCCCTATGGGTCTGTTTGAATAGGCACCCCTGGGCATTTCTTCCAAGCTCCTGTCTCTGTTGTGATACCCCTATCTACACACGAAAAAACCACCATCCGCTCTGGATGATGGCTTTTCTGACATCATGTGGATATAAAGTTTTTACGTGTAGAATGTGATCTCGTATCTCTCAACTTTCTACGCTATCATTATAACCTAAAAACGTGTGTCTAAATTCCACAACTTTTTAAATCTTCTTGTATAGTTCAAAATAAAAGTGATGCTTTATCTTTCCGAAATCATTCTTGTTGAGTGGCATCTTTAAACGTCCCATGGTCAGCTGCCTGTAGGTGTACTCCTGGCATACTGCCAGCTTGATATAGTAGTCCATGCCCTCAGAGACTTCCTTTAGAGTCTGGTCTATCTTGTCCAGCTTGCACTGCAGCTCTGCAATATCTATTGCCGCCGCCTCTGTCGGATCATATGATCCTGAGCTCTGGACTCTGTCCTTTGAGTAGTCTATCGCTTTGGACTGGTTCCGCAGGGCCGTCAGCTCTGCCATCCACATATCATAATTGAGTGCGTACTCCTGAGCCAGGCTGTATGCGTTAGTCGGCAGATAGTACGGGCTCTTTATTGATGGTTTTCTCCCCCTGCTCATATCATCCTCCTATCAGCTTTATGTATCCTATGGCCTTTAGTGTCTGGGCCCTGTCCATCCTCACCATGAGCTGCTCACCCGGTCTCATGTCCCTCTCCAGTTCAATGTCATAATATGGTTTCACCACCTCTGTCAGCACGTACTCCATGGGCTTGTAGTCATGCCTCGGCTTTGTCTCCGGCAGGATCTTCCGCCACTGCTCTGCTATGGTGTCATTGTCATAGTCATAGTAAAAGTGTGGGACCTTCCTGAGGATCTCCACATCAAAGTCCATGTCAAAGGGAATGATGTGAGCGTGTACTTTGTCTTTTACACCCATCTCATAGATTGATGGGAATGGAGTGCAGATCAGTGGGGTCCCTGCCATAAGGGCCTCAAGGCAGGCATAGGACCAGCACTCACTATCTGAGAGCTGTACCAGGTAGTCTGCTGCCTTGATGATCTCCGGCATCCTGTCGGATGGTCCCATGTTGTAAAAGTTCTTTGGCGGATCCTTCATGATGCCGTCTGAAAAGTTGAGCCATATATAGCTCAGTCCTTTGTCATTTAGCATCTTTGCAAGGGTTCTCATCCTCTGCTCTATGGCTCCCTTGTCCGGTGCAGGAAATCTTGTGGCGGATACCAGTATCAGTGCTTTGTCTTTTGGGGCTCTTCCCAGATTGTGGATAACTTTTCCATCCTCTACTCCATAGGATCTCATGGCAGTCTCTGACACATAGACCAGCTCATCATAATCCTTTGGGATCTCCCAGGATGAGTCTGTCTTGCAGGCATGACACATTCTGACCACCTGCCCTGCTGCCACGTTACCCGGAAGAGGGTCAAGGAATGAGGGCACGATCAGCGTGTCGCAGGCGATCGTCTGGGAGGATCCACTGTCTCCCATGAGCTGCATCAGTCTCCCACTGGGCAATTTTACCGTGTCGGCTATCACCCTGACTCTGGACACATAGTCCTCATAGATCTTGCAGTATATGCTCCTGCAGAGGATGGTTATGTCGTACCGGGCACCAAAGCTGTCTATAAAGTTGCTGATAAATGTCCCGATCCCGCCCACTGCCGGGATGTTCTTCCTGTATATGACTATCTGGGTCTTAAGCGGTGGCTGCCTCAGAGTCAGAAAAGTGTTAGGCTCTCCCTTGAGGATGTGAGCCCAGTCCCTCCTCGGCTGTGATATCCTGCAGTACTTCTTTAGCTCGGGGATATCACACTGCCTGGTCTGCAGATACACCTCATTGACCTCGTCCGCTTTTCTGATCTCGTCCAGGAGCCAGCCCATGTCCCTGGTGACGTGGTCAAAGTAGTATATGACCTTTTTGGTGTTCATGAGGCCTGCAGCGTACCGCTTTGTCTTGCTCATTGGTACGTCATCCCGGTAGAAATACAAAAAGTCTGTTATGATCCCCACCTTGATGTCACCGCTCCGCTCATTGTCCAGGTATCCGATCCGCCTCGAAAAGTCCTCATCCTCTGTGGAGTCCTTATGGATATTAAAGCGGGTGTCCCCTATAAAGGACCTTTTAAAGACTCTTGTGCACACAGAGGGATTGGTCAGTCTGTCACTGTCGGATCTGAGCCTTGTGGTGATGTCCCACATGTTACTGTTGAGGGATTTCCAGCTAAACTCAATTATGTCCGGCTCGTCCTTTGTCTTTTCAAGGATTTTGGCGATAAAGTGCTCGGAGATCAGGTCATCAGCGTCAATAAAGGAAATATAATCTCCCTTTGCTTTGTCAATCCCTGCATTTCGTGCTGCTGACACTCCCTGATTATCCTGCCGGATCACTTTGCACCATTTGCTTTTATATTCTGCTGACACAGGTGTCCTGCTGCCGTCATCAATGATCAGGACCTCCACATCTTTAGGGGCGATCTGAGGGCTGAGTCTGTCGTACAGCTCTGACAGGTACGGCTCTGCATTGTATGCCGGGATGATAATTGTCAGGGTCATGCTCTCCTCCTGTTCATCTTCTCCAGAGTCCTTGAGATCTTATGGATGTCATCAGCCATCTTTGCCATTGATAAAGCCAGCTCTCCCATATAAAACAGTCCCACCTGCACACGTCTCTCACTCTCCGGGCAGCCATTACTATCCAGTATTTCATTGAGTTGCTTAACTCCGTCTATATGGTCCGAAAAATTACTCATTGTCGCCTGCTGCCTCCTTGTCCTTATACAAAACCATCTGCACCTCATTACTGACGTACTGTATCAGTGTCCCAGTACAATCAAGGCAGAGATCACACGTCTTTGTTTCTGAGGCTGATACAGACCTCATGGATACATACGGGGAGATCTCTATCTGGTTCATCTCAGATGGAGCTTTGACCACCTTCCCACATCTATCACATATCAATCCTTTGCTCATCTTTTTCCTCCTTGCCCTTAATGTGCACTATCAGCTCATAGCCTGCTGCCCTGGCTGCTACCCTGAGCTCATTCTCTTTGTCAATGATTCCTTTGGGATCCAGTTTTACCCTGGACGGCTTGATCCTGACTCCCTGTTTTTCAAAAAGATCCGAAAAGAGCCGTCTCCATTTTCTTTTAAAGTACTTTTCTGTCTGCCGTCTGTTCATGTTTTCTCCTTCTGCCTCTCCTGACCTCTACACACCTCTCTATGGTGGAAAAAGACTCTCCACAGACTCTACATTTGCGATATCTCTTTACCATGTCCTCGTCCTTCTTGCAGATCTGGATGGATGTGTAAACCTTGGCTCCGTTGCTTTTACAGTATGGGCATAGCATGGCGCTACCTCCTTACGTTTCACTCGTGTCGTCATCATCATCATTGTGCATGTCCCGAAGTTCTTCCCTCCACTCTGCATAATCCATGACGCACATGATCAAAAACAGTATTCCCAGTAATATGAGTTCAGTCTCCATTTTGGCTCCTCTGCAGGATGTCCATTTTGACCAGCTCTAATATACTGTCGATCATATCCTCCTCTTTGCCCGGATCAATAACTCCCATGTTCATCATGTCAGTTACTACTGCTTCGAGTCCATGGAGCAGGATATAAAAGTCCAACACCGGACCATATTCCTGAGTAAAAGGGCTCAGGACTGTTGCCTCCATACTCCCCTCTGGGAGTCTCACCATCATCTTCACGTCTGACTCTTCCAGTACTTTGTCTATCACTTTTCCAAACTCATCTATTAAATCGCCCATCTGCTGCCTCCCATCCGTTTATGTCTTCGTCACATTCTGCGTCACCAATTGAGTACATATATCCCTCCTGACCATTGATCCTGGTCCTCAGGCACTCTCTAAAGGGTGTGACTCTTCCCTCGATTATCAGAGGCCTCTCTCCCCACCATTTGCAGGTCATGCACTTGTTACTCATCTGCTGCCTCCTCGCCATAGATCACACTGACCATCTTCTTGAAGTATCTGAAAAAGTTTATCAGGTCTGCATCATAGCCTTGCATTGATAAAACACCCACGGAATTTATGCACATTTCGTGATCTCTGAGCGGACACTCATCACAGAATCCATTAATCTCGTGCGTTTTGCAGTACTCCATGCCTTTATCTCTCAGCTCTATTGGATTAATTTTCATGTTTGCTCCTCCTTGTCCAGTCGACTTTTTTAAGCTCCTCTATAAAATCAAGTGTTCTTTTAAGCTCCTCAAGGCACTCCTCCTCGTTTGTAGGCCTCTCCTCTAAAAAGCCCGTATGGAATATCATTTGATTGTCCTTGTCTCTGATCTCATAGCTTGATCTGCCATAAGCTATCCCAGTATAGCCATTGTATGTGGCCTTTACCGTTGGAGGGGTCTCTTTAAGTCTCATCCTCGTCCTCCATGCTCTCTGATATGCTCAAAATATTGTTTCCTATGTCTGACCAGCCTTTGACCTCACATACATATCCAAGCAACTCGTATTTTCTGGCTTGGTTTATTAACTCTGCCCAGGTGTTGTACTTAATTCTCTTTAATAACATTTTTGCCCTCCAATTCAGATATTTTCTTGTCTAGGATAGCTGATACATCACCTTGCTTATAAAGATATTCAGACCACACTACTTGCCCTTGACATCCCTGTTCTCTCGCAAGGTTATATCTTGAACTGCAATGCTCTATTTCTTCCCTTATCTCTTTTAGCATAGCCACCATATCAGCCTTTAATCTTGCGTTATAGTCGGCTTGCATCATTTGATACTTGCGCATGATATCTATTGCTAATTCAAAAGACTCTTCCATATCTTCTTCTATGCCTTTATACCATGTATGTAATTCAGCATTCCCACACTCGTTTACATCGTACATAGACAGATTACGTATTACTGTTTCAATTGTCATTCCCATTCTTCTACACTCCTTATCCATTCAACAAACTTCTTGGAACAATCCTCACATAAATCAATAGGCATAAGACCTTGTGGATAAAGTTGTCTTATTTCAAATAATGGGTTTTGACATTGCACTATAGGATTTATGTTTATCTCTTTGCCACATCTATCACAAAATTTTTTATTCATCTTCTAATACCTCGCAAATTTCTCTAAATAATTGTCCATCCGGTTTGTAATATGGGCTAGGTGCATTATTCCATCTTACTATCTCTTGTATCTTCTGATACTTACTCAACCAATCCACTAACTGCCTAAACTCTAAACACCCTTGCAGGTTGCCGTGTGTACGCTCGTATTCTGCGTTATTTGTGTATCTTTTAATGGCTTCGTTTAGTGTTGTCATGATTGCCCTCCCAAAAAGTCTGTTATGCTCATCTGACCGGGCAGATCGTCCCCTCTGGCCTCGGGCTGACTCTGTCTCACTTCCAGATTCTCGCCACTTGGCAGGGCCACGATCTTCATGAGTTGCCCGTGAAAACTGTTGTTATGGTATCTTCTCGGGTTTGTTGTCCCCACTCCTGAGGCTTTCCATACTTCCCAGCTGTACACTTCCAGCTCCAGCCACTTGGCGGGGATCCTCCCTGTTAAGATCTGATAATAGTCCTTGCCGTCATCCCATGAGTTTATTGATTTAGGGAGATATACAGCGTCTCTGTACAGCTTGTCATCAGATTTGTTTATATTCCCGGCATATCTTGGCTCTTTTGGGACCCTTGTCGGGTATGGCGGTTTGACTCCCTCGGAGCAGCCTATGTTGAGCTGGTCCCACATGAGACTGCCATCCTTCCTGACAGTGATCTCAAGGTCAGTTATCATGGCATTTAGTTCGATCAGTTCCTTTACTCTCATTCCTCACCCTCCATATACTCAGCCTTTATATTTTTGGAAGTTGTCAACACTCCAAAAGATAGCCCTGTTATTGCACCATCTTTGTAGTTTTCTGAGCTCATGTCCTTTTGGCAGATGTTCCTTGTCATATAACATGACATATGGTGCATAACCATGATTTTTTAGCCAGTAAATCCGGTATAGGTCCTCTCGCAGCACTCTCTTTTCTTTATCCCCACAAAGCACATACACCTGCAAGTCCTTATTGCGTATGGCGCTCCTTGACCGGAACATCTCAAACTTGCGTGTTATCATTTCCTTATCCTCATATTTATCCCATGCAAAGTGGATTGCATCTAGCTTAATGTGGGATAACATATCCGCCTTTTCTATGGTCATCATTCTTATGTCTAGGCCTTGGTTGAAATTAATGCTTGCCTTGCTGTCAATAAGTTGTTGCAATAAGTCTCTCCATTCTGGACAGGCCAGTATGTTTGGATCATAAAGCACTATGTGCTTTTGACCGTGCCAAAACTCTTTTAAATCTGCCACTTTATGCGAGTGCTTACCTTCTTTTGGAGCTACGTGACAAAAATCACACCCTCTTGGACATCCTCTGCTCAAAAAACCATAAGCCGTATTTTTGCACTCTGGATATATGCTGTAATCCGGATAGATGTGCTCTATCTCATCAGGTAAAGGTGCGTCCCTGGATTTATCATAAATTTCTTTGCTGTTATTTAAAGATATTGCATATCCTGTGCCGCCTTTTACAATTTTGTCCGCATCTATAAAATACTCATAATCAGGGCTAAAGCTAAAAACTTTACTCATATACACAATATCCATATGACCACTAAACATGGGTTGATACCATTCCACATGATCTCCGATTGATTTATGATATGCTGATAATTTCATAAGTGGGAGATTGGGATAATTATGTCCATCTACATCAATAAGTCCTATTTTCATTTATCCAATGATCCGCTCCTTTTGAAGTCCTTACCGCCGCAGGTACTGTGGCAGATGGTCAGCTCTGTTATAAATTGCTTATGCTTACCACAAAACCATGTGGGATGATGTTTCCCGTCTTTGTCATTAAAGCCCTCCCTGGGCTTTGCGTTCTCGCACTGGCAGCATTTTCTTAAATCGTCCTGTGTTATCTCCATGGATCATCCTCCTCGTCCTCTACTATGACCTTTTTCCAGGCCTTGTACCCCTTTGAGATACATGAGTTGACAGTGTTCTCTTTAGTGCCCACCATGGCTGCAAGCTCCTTTGCGGAGTCTGCCACTGCCAGAGGGAGCTCATATTTGTCCTTTGTCACTTTCATGTACAACTTCACCTGCTGCCTCCTTCCTGCTCCGTGTCCATCCTCATCTGTGGATCCACCTCTCCCGGAGCTATGACTCCCTTGCTGGCTGTCAGCATAAGGAGGTTATATCCAAGCTGCTCACATCTGGACTTGAAACCTTCCTGGAGGGGCTGGCTGTATGTGCTGACTATGAGGTCGAGGATCTCAAAGTATGTATCTATGATCTCAATGTCATTGTTTTCGTTTCCTGTTCTTTGCATCTTTTAGCTCCCTCTCCAGCCTTGTATATGCGTATGGGATCCGATCAGTTCCCTTTATACGTCTGCGTGGCTCCCTTGGGTGATCTGCCTCCCACAGTACTCTGTCAAAATCCCAGTTTTCACTGTGCGGGATCTGTGACGCTTTCTTCATGATCCTCCTCTCCGCCCAGGGCACCTGCTGCCCCGGGCATTTCCTTGATATCTGCAGAGACATCCTGTGATAAATTCCCCGTCTCAAAAGGGTTGTACCTCATCCAAAAATTAACCAGGGCCGTGTACTGCTTATTTAGATCCCTGATTGCCTCCTCATGGGACCTGATCTCATCCTCTATCTGCTCCAGCTTTTCCCGGATGGTGCTCTCAAGAAAGTCAGGCATGTATTTATTGATCCTCTGGGGAGTGATTATCTGTACTCTGTTGCTCTTTGCTTTGTCATTATCAGGCTTTGTGCCCGAAATACCCTCTCCGACCATTTCGACACCTCATTCTATAAACCAGAAGCCACTCGGAGGCTCTGTCTTTAAGCCTTTTTTGTCCTCTGATATGGCTCTATCCCCCATAGTTACTGAATTATTGACACTTGATGGGCTTTCGTGCTTTGTCTTTATGCACTTTATCTCATCCTCGTCCAGATAATTCACCATAAAAACGTCCATCCACTCGTCAATTGAGTGAGTCTGTAAAAAGACCCTCTCTGCATCCATCCGGAGCCTCAGATTGACCTCTTTGTTGTAGTGCACTGCATAGTGACCATGATCCTCATTGTGGTGTCTTACACACAGCCACACCCAGAGTCCGTGCTTTTCGGACTGCTGCCTGTTCGCCGTCCCGAACATTACATGATGTCGGTGCAGGCCTTTGGACGGAAGATCTCCCATGTATCCCAGGAGCTCTGCATCCTTCCTGCAGAGATAGCACTCTTTTACAGACTGCATGGCGGACCTTTTTATGGTCTAAAGTCCTTTTTCACTGTGTGGGTGGACTTGATATGAAGATCCACGTCCTTGAGTGAGATCTTATGTTTCCATCCGTCATTCATCTCAACAGTGACAGCATTGATACCCCCGTCCCAAAGCTCCACTGCGTCTATGGCTGCTCGTATAAAATCCTCATCTGCCGGATAGTCGCAATACTCCGCCAGAAACTCCTTGACCTTTTTCTCTCTGCGCAGCTTTCTCTGATATGCCTGAGCCTCCGGACAGGTGCATGTTTTAGTTGCCGCCTCGTTCAGTAGCTCAGGATCATCTCCAATAATGCTGACAGTGTTGACCTGTCCACAAAATCTACAGACTCCCGTCTGCAATATGTTGTTAGTTTCCTCTGACATTGTTCATCCTCCATTCCATCTCCTTTAGTATTTTATTTTGATCAAGCTCCGGCTCCCTGGCATAACTCACGGCATGGATCTTGAGGTCGTTGTGGATCTTCTGCCACATGGCCTCATGATGGAGCTCACCATTGAGCCGGATCTTTTTCCAGTTGTTACCTGCCCACCTCTTGGGCATGTTTGTGATGAGCATATTCCGGACAAAAGGATCCGATATGTACATCCTGATCACTGCGGGCTTTGTAAACCTGTGCAGGGCATCAGACAGAGCAATAAGAGCAGCCTGCTTTGTGGTCGCATTGCTTATAGAGACACTCCCATCTCTTGTGGTCTCCTGACCATTTTCGGAGACATAGCGTATGAGCCACCTTGCCCTCACGATTTTCCGCACTGCAGGATTTCTCGTGTTTGTCTGTATGTAGATCTCGCATTTCATCCATGTCCTCTCCTTTTGAAAAAGTTTCTGATCCGGTCAAAAATACTCCTTTTCCTGTCACCGTTCCCCTTTTGTACACTCTTGAGGTTGTCTTTTGGCTCTTCCCTGGCTGGCCTAACAGGAGCAGGATCCTCTTTTTTGACCATGTAGCTCTGATACCGGACCCGATACGATTCATTAAAACCATTGCTCACAGTTTCTGGGAGCAGCTCATACCCTTTTGGTACCTGTGGATCGTCTTTTATTGATCCTGCCATGATCGCTATCCTCGTCTCAGGCTCTTTGAGATTCCGGCTCCTGTGATACTTTGATTTCCCTTTGCCGTTCTCCTCTTTGGTCTCGATCTTGGTGAAGTAGTCCGCCAGATCCTTATAGGCTCCCTCTTTGTACATCCTGTTAAATTTGATATGGTTACCCCATACCGACATGAGCTCCTCGGTGATCTCACTGCTGCCCTCGATCACAAGATGATGGTGCAGGGCTGCTGCCCTCTTGCCTCTCTCAGTGATCGCTATGTACTTGAAGGGGATCCCCTTTTTCTTTAAGCGTCTCGATATCTTATACAGGCATTTCTTGAGGTTCTTCTCCGCCTCCTCATAGGTCTGCGGCCTCTGATCCTTGGGATAGTCCAGGACCACATGAAATCCCTCGTCAAAGTTTAGGATCATGAGCATCTGCAGCTTTTCTGCCCTTTTCCTGTTGTTGTATTTCTCCATTGCCTTTGGTGTGTCCCTCATCTTCTTTTTTCTTTTTCTCCCCGGGGCTCCGTAGAGTCTCGGGGTGTACTTCTTAATCAGGACATACTCCCCTGCTACAATCATCTTTGCAACATACATCCCCATGACACCCCTGTCGTTTATTTTATTGACCTGTCACATGGTCGATAAATTTAATATTTTAATCGCTCCCTCAATAGGCTATTTTCTGCCCCTTTTTAATTGCCTTTTGGGATTATCGTGCTATAATATCAATAGGCACTGTGACACCCCATAGTGACACTAAAGACGTCAACCCAACGTCAAATACCCACTAGCACCTACACCCCCGTAGGTGTTATTTTTTTGTATAAAACTTGTGACCCTTATAGGTAAAAGCAGGCCAAAAGTACTCATCCAGCTCATTGCTCTCCTTTGTCTCAAAAGCTATGATCTCCGGAGCCACGTCCCCGATCAGGATCCTCTCCAGGGCTCTCTCACATGCCTCGGAGTACTCCGTGACCTTGTTTATGCTCCCGTTGCTTACTGATGTAAACTGTTGAGGCTCAAGGACAACCTCTTTTAACGTGGCAGGCCAGGGGTCCCTGCCTCTTCTGTTGATCACGACAGACATGACCATCCACATGCCATCCTCTCCCTGGTTGCCTGCCTCTGCGGTGGCGATCTTCTTGAGGAGCTCGGTCTCCTCAGCAGAAAAGATCTGGACATCATGTGTCCTATAAAATGGACTCCACTCCTCAGGCTGTTCCTCTGCAGCGCTCTCCGGTATCGGCTCAAATTCTATGCCCTTGTTCTGGGATTCCCCCTCAACAATCTGATAGTCTGCCAGCATTGTGATCGTGACCATCACGGCTGCTGCCAGCTTGATAGACTTACGCACTCCCCTCATTCTTAACGCTCCCCCTCAAATATTTTGTTTAAAAGGTTTAGTCTCTCATCCTTTGGGATCTTTAAGGCCCGGAAGATCTCCGCCATCTTGCCCACAGGCATGGCCTCAGGATCATCCATGTACTTGAGTATGGTCGTGCTGGATCCTATTGACGTGTAGGCCCTCAGCCCTTCCATGCCTCCTTTGATGTGCCGCAGTTTCATGTATCTGCGGACCTCTGCCTCAAAGATCACACCTTTTTGTGTCTGATACCTGCCCATGTTCTCCCTCGCTATTCATAAATCATTATGAATTTTCAATTAAATAATTATGAATTATTTCCGACCACAATGTTGTCTATTGTGATGCCAGATATGGTGCTGATCTGTCTGAGCTGGGATAAACTGGGCTCTGTTTTGCCTGCCTCCCAGTTGTATATGGTTGCTGGAGACACTCCCAGGGCCTCTGCAAATTGTGCCTGGCTCATTTCTGCGTTGATCCGGCAGGCCTTCAGTGTGATTTTCATGTCCTTTACCTCCTAGTCAATATTTTGTGGGTTCAAAATAAATGAACCTCAATATCTATTTTATTCATGCAAAATGAATTGTCAATAATTATTTATGAATTATTTGTATTTTATTATGAAACAGTATAGAATAGGGGTACAGAGACCAGTCGGAGGACAATGCAATGGGCTATATTGATGACCAAAAGCAAAAACAGATATTATCAGAAAACCTCGTTTATTATATTGACCTGTCTGGGAAAGATCAAAAGCAGATAGCCATCCAGTTGGACATCAATCCGCCAACTTTAAATCAATGGGTCAATGGCAAAGCTATCCCTAGCGTATCAATGCTCAAAAAGCTGGCTCATTATTTTGACATTACCTTGTCGGATCTTGTAAACGTCCGATCCGATCAGGATCCTGCGGTCAAACTGACTGATCACGAAAAGAAACTTGTATCAGCATATAAAAAAGCTGACATTGGTATCCGCAATTCTGTGGACATTTTATTGAATTTAAAGGAGGACTAATTATGGCGCTTTTCGATTTCCTAAAGAAAAAGGATCCTGTACCTGCTGCCCCTGTCGTCAAAGAATACCCCTTTGTCCTGGCTAAAAGTTTTAGAGGTTTTAAAAAGATGGCTATGGAGGTGCACTTTGATCCCGAGTGCAGAGAAAACAATCTGCTCTTTAAAGATGTAAACGTGATCGGCTGGACTGCCACTTTCAAGGATGTGGCTCCTGATCTCATTGAGTTGTGGCTTGATGGAAAAAAGATCGGCAACATCCGAGACGCAAAGAATATCACCCCTATCAGGGAGGGACAGATATCTGATATTTACCTCAAATTTGAGGAGGATGAGATGATCACAGCCGACAAAGACGGAAACCCAAAAGTATATGAGGTTCGTCCCCGGTTCCATCTGTTGGTGAAGTATAAAGATTGATTCTTTTGGAGGTCCCTATGGCATCAGCAAAAAAACTGCCCTCCGGAGCATGGAGGACTCAGATTACTAAATACATAAATGGTAAAAGGGTGGTCAAGAGCTTTACCGTCTCCCCAAAAGAGACCAGAGGCGACTGGAGAAAAGCAAAAAAACAGTCAGAGTTCCTGGCACGTCAGTGGCAATTATCCCAGGAGTACAATGAGACC
>JAZRHK010000129.1:0-16850 GCA_045644725.1 Candidatus Coprenecus sp.
TGCTTGGGGTGCTGCAACCAAAGCTACTGAGCTAGGTGCTAAAGTTGTTGCTATCTCTGGTCCAGACGGAGTATGTGAGATCCCTGAGGGTATCACTAAAGAGATGATCGACTACATGCTAGTTATGCGTTCATCAAACAGTAACAAAGTAGAGGATATGGCTACTAAATTCCCTGGTGCTGCCAAATTCACTGCAGGTAAGAAAGCTTGGAGCGTAAAATGTGATATCGCTCTTCCTTGCGCATTCCAGAATGAGCTTAACGGTGACGACGCTAAAGAACTTCTTGCTAACGGTACATGGTGCTGCTGCGAGGTTTCTAACATGGGTTGTACCCCTGAGGCTATCCACACATTCCAGTCAGCTGGCATCTTGTTCGCTCCTGGTAAAGCTGTTAACGCAGGTGGTGTAGCTACTTCAGGTCTTGAGATGACTCAGAACGCTTCTCACATCAGCTGGTCAGCTAAAGAGGTTGATGACAAACTTCACTTCATCATGCAGAGCATCCACGAGGCTTGTGTTAAATTCGGTACACAGCCAGACGGTTCTGTTGACTATGTGAAAGGTGCAAACATCGCCGGTTTCATGAAAGTGGCTCAGGCTATGTTGGAGCAGGGTACAGTTTAATCCTTAACTGCACAAATTATAAACAGGAGGGCGACATCAGGTTGCCCTCTTTTTTTGTAAATATTTCTTACTTATATTTGTAAGTTAATATTCATTTATATGGCTATAATCAAATCATTGAACGGATTTACCCCTAAGATCGGAAAAAACTGTTTTATAGCAGAAAATGCGGTAATAGTAGGGGATGTGGTTATTGGAGATGACTGCAGTATCTGGTACTCTTGTGTACTAAGGGGAGATGTGAACCCAATCAGAGTAGGGGACAGGGTAAATATTCAGGATGGAGCTGTCCTCCATACATTGCATAAAAGATCTATTGTGGAGGTAGGAAACGATGTCTCGGTAGGTCATAATGCCATTATTCACGGTGCCAAAGTGGGTAGCAATGTCCTTGTCGGTATGGGTGCTATCCTGATGGACAATGCGGAAGTGGCAGATGGCAGCATTATTGCAGCTGGAGCTGTAGTACTTTCAAACAAGAAGCTTGAGCCGGGTGTTTATGCCGGAATTCCAGCCACTCAGGTAAAAGAGGGGAGCGAGGAGATAACTGCAGCGGCCCACAAAAATGCCCAAGGCTATATGATGTACAAAGAGTGGTTCCTTGACGAAGAAAATTACAAATAAAACAATACAGATATGAAGAAATTATTCCTTTTGGTAGCTGCTGTTGTGGCATTCGCCTCTTGTTCAAACGGTGGTTATAAAATCACAGGTAATGTTGCCGGTGATGATGAAGTTCTAAAAAATGGTAAAGCTTACTTGGTGAGCTCAGATAGGAAAAATCCAACCAGAGATACTGTTGACTTGGTGAATGGTAAGTTTGAGTTCACAGGTGTAGTGGCAGATCCTGAGAATTATTATATCCAGGTGGAAGGTCTTCCAGGATATGTAACCCTTTTCCTTGAAAATACCTCTTTCACAGTTAATGCTGCATCTGATAAATTGGCAGAAGCAGAAGTTAAAGGTGGTGAGACCCAGGCTCTTGTAACTATGGTAAACCAATATGGCAAGGATGTTCAAAATGAACTTATTCCAGACCGTAAAGCCCTTTTGGATGAGTACAGATCAAAAGAGACCACAGCAGAGAGAAAAGAGGAGATCGTAGCCCTTTTCGATGAGGTGGATGCAAGAGTAACCGCATTCTCTGACTCTGTAGTTTCTGCAAATCCTCTCAGCTACTACGCACTAATGCAGTTTGCAAGCTCAGTTCTTGACAAAGACCTTGCTGTAGCTGAGGCTGAGTTGGCTAAATTCAAAGCTGACGAGCGTTTTGCTACCCATAAGAAACTTGTAGCAGCTGAAGAACTTATTGTTAAAGAGAGAGCACTTCAAATCGGTCAGCAGGCACCTGACTTCACTATGAAGGATCCTGATGGAAAAGAGGTAAAACTTTCTGATGTATATAAAAAAGGTAAAGTTACCATGATTGATTTCTGGGCTGGTTGGTGCAACCCTTGCCGTCAGTTCAACCCTAAACTTGTTAAAATCTACAAAGAGTACCACAAGAAAGGTTTCGAAATCCTAGGTGTGTCTCTTGATAGAGACAGAGACCAATGGCTTGACGCTATCAAGACAGACAAGTTGACTTGGACACAAGTTTCAGACATCAATTTCTGGGATACTGAGGCTGCAAAACTTTACAACGTAAGATATATCCCTCAAAATGCATTTGTGGACGGTGAAGGTAAGATTATCGCACGCAGAGTATCAGAAGAGGAGATAATCAAATTGCTCGAAGAGCGCCTTAAATAGTCTGTATGATAGGTATTTTTGATTCCGGAGTGGGCGGTCTTTCCGTATTCAGGGAGCTGTATGCACTGATGCCCGAGCAGGACTATGTGTATCTCTCTGATGCAGAGCATTGCCCATACGGGAACAAACCTGTCGAATATATAATTGAGCGGGCAGAGACTATCACCCGGTTCCTTATCGAACAAGGGGCCGAGGTGGTGGTCATCGCTTGCAATACAGCCACTGCTGCGGCAGTGAAATATCTGAGGGAGAAGTACCCGATCCCTTTCGTGGGGATGGAGCCGGCCATAAAGCCTGCAGCCCTCACATCGAAAACGGGAGTAGTAGGTGTCCTTGCGACAGCAAATACCTTCAAGGGCTCCCTGTATCACAATACCCTTGAGAAATTTGCAAGTGATGTCCAGGTTATCGAAAAAGTGGGGGAGGGACTTGTCGAATTTGTCGAGAGCGGACAGACAGAAGGCCCTGAGGTCGAGAAGGTTTTACACAAGTATATCGACCCTATGATAGAGGCTGGGGCAGACGCCATTGTCCTTGGCTGTACCCACTATCCTTTCCTCGAAGCTGTCATTGGTAAAATCGCATCAGAGGAGGTCTCAATCATCAATCCGGCCCCGGCTATAGCCTTGCAGACCAAGAGGGTGCTTGACTCCCTGGAGAGTCGCAAATCCCCATCATCCCAATGCCTATTCTACTCTACAGGAGACACTTCGGTAATGCGCTCAATGGTCTCAAAAATAGTCCCATCCGTTCCTGAACAGGCGTTCCTTACAGTCAAAGCATAGTCTGAAATTTCTTTTCGCTTGGTTTTCGTGGTTTTCATGGTTTTCGTGATTTTCATGCAATTCGGAAGCCACATGAACCCCTTTTGCAGAGCTGTCTTGTAGCATTCAGTGTGGCCTCTGTAGCCTAATAGTCCGCACAAGCCACATCATACCTATGTAGAGACCATTATAAACGGTATCAGTGTGGACACTGAATTGCACGAAGGGATAAAAAAGAGGCTGACATTGTGTGTCAGCCTCCCTTCTACAAAAGAGTTAAGTGAAATAATGATATTATTCATTATACCAAGTTAGTAGGTCAATTCCAGAATTTGGCATGTTGAGGTACGCAACACCTGGTTGTGTCAATGCATAACCTGTCTCACCCAAGCGCCAGAACATAACCATCTGGATTATCTTTCCACCTTCCAATGTTTTACATTGTGCATCCAATGCTGCGTTGCTTGAACTAAACTCAGAAGGGTAGTATCCCCATAGGAATGCATCTTTGCTAATATCAATATAGATGACACCATTTGTCACTTTGCCAGACCATTTTACAGTTCCATCTTCATTTATAGTAAACTGAATATATGGACTTACTGGACCTCCATAATAATCACTTCCCCAATCAGCAACAACTGCCTCTTTTGGATAAGGATTCATTATGCGATATAGGCTAAATCCTTCGGCCTTTAGAATCTCTACTTTTTGTGGATTTACACCAAATGACATTGGATCTAGGAACTCACCTTCACCAAGAGATACCCAAGTGTAAACCTTCTGAAGGGTTACATTAGTGGAAGTCACAGCGATGTTGGCATTGTATGATGTAGTGTCAGCCAATGAGATTTTACCAGTATATTTAGTACCAACTTGCATACCTGAAACATCCAATGTTAGAGTAGCAGAGCTCTCACCTGCATTAAAAGTTACAGATGCAGGACATACAATATCAGAGCTAAGAGTAGATGTCACTGCTACAGTAGCAGCTTCAGCAGAAGTATTACGGGAAAGTGTAATATCAAATGTTGTAGCAGTACCTGAAATCTCAGTATTGAAAACTGTGCCCTGTACGAAAGATACCTCACAGCTGTTTACTGGTGAGTAGGTAGGCATTGGGTGCTCTACGTTACATGCAGTAATTACCACGCTCGTGGAATTCAGACAAATACAATAATAATACAATCAGATTGTAAATATTATTGTACAAGTTTCCTTATTATGGTTTTTACATTTTCCTCTTGAGACAGGCATATATAGCGGGAAAAGGCCTGTTCAGATTTGTGCCCGCTGATGTCCCTGATTTGTTTCATATCAAGCTTGCCGGACAGGTATAGATTTGTTATACATGTCCTTCTGGCAGTATGGGATGAGACAAGACGGTCTTTTGAAACCCACTTGACCACCTCTTTGCCTCCCACTATATTTGTTGTTCTTACTTTTTCTACAATTCCGGCTATCCGACATATGTCTTTGATGTATTTGTTATATCCCGATATGCTTATTTTGGGCATTTTGCCACCATACTTCAGCAAAATCCTCTCCACATCCTTTGTCAGAAGGGGGATTGCCACTTCATTTTTTGTTTTCTTTTGTGTTTTTATCAGTGCAGAATGTTTGCATCCGTTTAGTTCAAAATGGACGATATCATTAATGGATATGGAGGAGCAGTCGGAAAATCTCAATCCTGTAAGACATCCTATGAGGAAGTAGTCCCTTACCTTGTCCTTGAAGTCATTTTTCTGAAATTCAAGTTGGATAAGTTTGACTATCTCGTTCATAGTCAGATATACACCTTTGTTGGTTTCAGAATAGGAGTGTGTGGAAAAATTCCTATGGTGATGTGTCAGATTGGTAGATACACCATCTGTGAGAGCATAGTTCAGGGCAGCTTTGAAAAGTCTGGCATATTGGTATTTTGTACTCTTTCTGTACATATTCTTATCGCAGTAATCCATAAACTGATAATATGTATCTATAGTAATGTCCCGGAAACGAAGTGCCTTGCCATATATATTTGATTCGTATGCTTTCCATAAGGTAAGGAACTTTTTCCAATTGTTTATGGCATTTTTAGAGTAAGGTTCACCCCTGTTGAGGAAAGATTTGTTTTCCATGGAGGAGATTTTGTTCGTTATAAAAATAGTGAATAGATTATTGTCTTCTTTTCTTTTTACCACATGTTTGATACTTATAAAACTGTTTATCTCGAGTTTCAGATCAGAATTTGTCATATTTCCTCTACCTATGAGAAAAGAGTATATGTGATGTTTCAAATTGTTAAGAAGGGCTCCTGTCTTGTCCAATCTCTCTTTTAGACATGGATCATCGACAGTGTCCCTTATCCAGCCTCTTTTTTTGTTCCAGAACCTAGCTGGGACACTTAGAGGGAGGGATTGACGAAAATCTGAGCCACAGTGATGGACTCTAATCCATATGGAAATCTCTTTATCTCCTTTTTTTCTGGAGCGGGTAAAATATGCTATTGATGACATAAAATTAAAAAAATATGGTATTAAATAGATGTGACTTTATTGAAAAGTGATTAAAAATGCTTTCAATTTGAAACATGTTTTTTTTCTCCAAAGTAGGCCGAATCACTAAAAATGTCACGTCATGGTGATTGAAAAAAGTTCACAAGTTTTGCAGTTTATTTTTATTTTTTTATTTTTGCTACTTAAACGCTATGTTTGATAGCGTTACGAGTGAAAAAAAGTAAAAAATTTAGAGTTATTTTTTAACAAATTGCAACTAATCGACCAAATTTAGTTAAAGAGAAACAAAGAATTTTTATTTATATTATTATTTATTAACCTTTAAAATTTATCTACATGAAAAAAATCAGACTAGTTTTAACATGTCTGTTACTTGCGGTAACTTCTGTAGCTTTTGCACAGAATATCCAGGTATCAGGTACTGTTACTGATGCTACTGATGGATCAGCACTTATCGGTGCTTCAGTAGTAGTGAAAGGGACTCTTGTAGGAACATCGACAGACGTAGATGGTAAATATACCATCAGCGTACCTGCAAACGGTGTATTGGAGTTCGTCTATGTAGGTTACACTACAGCAACTATGGCTGTTAACGGTAACACTGCTATCGACGTAGCTCTTTCTCCTGACGCTGAGTCTTTGGAAGAAGTAGTTATGGTGGCTTATGGTACAGCGAAGAAATCTTCGTTCACCGGTTCTGCTGCAACTGTGAAAACAGAGAGCATTACCAAACGTACCGTGTCAAGTGTGACTAAAGCTATCGAAGGTCTTGTAGCCGGTGTAACCACTACTTCAGGTGGTGGACAGCCTGGTGACGGTGCTTCTATCCAAATCCGTGGTGTAGGTTCTATCAACGCTTCTTCTACTCCTCTTTATGTAGTGGATGGTATCGCTTTCGATGGTAACCTTGCATCTATCAACCCTAACGACATCGAGTCTATGACCGTTCTAAAAGATGCTGCAGCTGCTGCTCTTTACGGTGCTCGTGGTGCAAACGGTGTTGTGATGATTACCACTAAAAAAGGTTCAGACGGTATCGCTAATGTGAACTTCAAAGCTCAAGTGGGTATGCAACAACGTTCTCTTAAGAGATATGATGTTCTTGACCAAAGAGAGTTCGTAGAGGTTACTTATGAGGCAATGAAGAACAACTACTACTTCAATGGTGGTTATCCTATGGATGTAGCTATGCAGTATGCAATGGAAGATCTAGGTCCTACACTTGGTGGTGAGGCTTACAACCCTTTCAAAAACTACACATGGGAAACAGTTATCGATCCTGCTACCGGTAAAGTTCGTGCTGATGCAGTTTCTGCATGGCAAGAGGACTGGATGGATGAGTTGACCAACACTCAGGCTCTCCGTCAAGAGTATCAGGTAGGTGCCAATGGTGGTAACGAGAAAACCAAATATGCTCTTTCTGTAGGTTACTTGAAAGAGGACGGTGTTTTGATCACTACCATGTTCCAACGTTATTCAGCTCGTGCAAACGTAGACCATAACGTAACCAAATGGTTGGCTATGGGTGTTAACGCTAACTACGCTTACACTAACTCAAACTCATCTCAATACTCTAGCACCCAAACTGGTAATGCTTGGTATTCAGCTCAGTTCATGGCTCCTATCTACCCTGTATACAGGAAAGATGCAGAAGGTAAGACTATGGTTGACGAGTTTGGCAACAAACTTTATGACTATGGTGAGGACGGTCGTCCAAAAGCTGGTGGTTTCAACGTTGTAGGTGACCTTTATGACAACCACTACGAGACTCTTCGTGACAACGTAGGTGCACGTACTTACTTCAGACTTGGTGGTAACGATGATAGCCTTGGTGCATTGAAAGGTCTTACTTTCACTGTAAACTTCGGTGCTGACCTTACCAACAGAAACATCACATCATACTATAACCCTTATCATGGTGATGGTGCACAGACTCAAGGTTCTGTTGACAAATACAACACCCGTACATTCTCTTACACATTCAACCAACTTCTTGCTTACGACCGTACATTCGGCGATCACCACATCTTGGTACAAGGTGGTCACGAGTACTACTCATACAACTACAAATATTTGTATGCTTCTCGTAACCAAGTATATCCTGGTATTCCTGAGCTTGCTCCTGCAGTAACTATCGGTGGTGCTAACTCATATTCACAAGACTACAGAATCGAGTCTTATCTTGGTCGTCTTGGTTATGACTATGCAGACAGATATTATCTTGAGGCTACTTGGCGTACTGATGGTTCTTCTCGTTTCCATAAAGACAACCGTTGGGGCCAGTTCTGGTCAGTGGGTGGTTCTTGGAGACTTTCAGAGGAGTCATTCATGAAAGGTGCTGACTGGATGGACAACATGACATTAAGAGCATCTTATGGTCAGCTTGGTAACGATGACCTTGGTTCATACTATGCTTGGCAGTCATTCTATGATTTGACTTGGGCCAACGCAGGTAACCCTGGTGCTATCGTAAGCTCACTTGAGAACAAGAGCGTATCTTGGGAGAAGAAAGGTACTTGGAACTTCGGTATTGAGGCTACTTTGTTCAAGAGACTTTTGAACATCAACCTTGAGTACTATATCAGCAAAACTACTGACCTGCTTCTTTCAAACCCTATGGCTATGTCTACCGGTTTCACCGGCTACAGCGACAATATCGGTTCATTGAAGAATGAAGGTCTTGAGGCTACAGTACGTGTTAACTGGCTACAGAAACAGAACTTCCGTGCCAGCTCTACCGTTATGTTCTATACCAACAAGAACACCGTTCTTGAACTTACTGAAGGTGTAGATGAAATTTCTGGTACACAGGTTATTAAAGTAGGCCTTCCTATCTACACTTACCACATTGTCAAATCTGCAGGTGTAGATCCAGCTACCGGTGCTCAACTTTATTGGGCATACAAGAAAGATGAAGAAGGCAATAGAATTGAAGGTTCTGACTATGTTACTTCTAACAAGACAGAGGCTCAAAACTCTAAATACTATCTTGACAGCCGCGCTCCTAAATTCCAGGGTTCATTCGGTTCAGACTTCCAACTTGGACCTGTTGACCTTTCATTCTTGACCACTTTCTCATATGGCGGTCACGTATATGAGTCAGTATATGCTCAGTCTATGGAGGCTATGTACTTCGGTGATACTTGGAACAAACAGATCCTTCGCCGTTGGCAAAAACCTGGTGATGTAACCGACGTTCCTGCTGTTATGGTTAACTCAGGCCGTCTAGGTACAGACAAGAACTTGATCGATGCTTCATATTTCACTATCAAGTCTATCCAACTTGGTTACACACTACCTCAGAAATGGACTCAAAAGGCTCATATCAAAGGCCTTCGTATCTTCCTAGTGGGTGACAATATCGCTATGTTCAATTACTTGAACGGTATGGACCCTCAATACAGCTTGACTGGTGGCACTTCATATAGCTATGCTCCTACCAGATCATTCTCTTGTGGTATTGACATTAACTTCTAATGGTGGAAATGATTATGAAAAAAATACTATTATTAGCAATAGCAGCCGTGATGGCTCTAGCTACTTCTTGTAACGAGGAGAAGCTTAACACCAACCCTACTGATGCGGTATCTGGTGAGTTCATGCTTGAGAACACCAATGGTGGTCTAATGGCATTGAACGGTACTATCCGCTTCCTATGGCAATGGGGTGTTACCACCACTGGTAACTACCACCAATGTTTCGGTATCCAGTCTTATGCCCTTATGGGTGACCTTATGGGTGAGGATATGGTTATGGACAACCAAGGTAACGGTTGGTTCTGGTATGACTATCTGTATGATGTAAAAGATGCTTATACATCTGGTTCATGGCGTTCTTATGACTGCTGGAACTACTATTATACTATTATCTCTCAAGTAAACTACATTATCGCAGCTCAGGAGACCATGCAGGGTCCTTCTGCTGATGTAGATTACATCATGGGTAACGCTTATGCACTTCGCGCTTACTCTTACCTTTACCTAGCAATGACTTATGCACGTAGCTATGAAGGTCACGAGGACAGACTTTGTGTTCCTATCTACACTGAGCCTTCTTCAGCAGGTACTAAAGGTAAAGCCCGCTCTACTAACCGTGAGGTTTATGCACAGGCTATGAGCGATATCAACACTGCTGTAGAGCTTCTTGGCAAAGGCCAAGCACAACAGCACTGCTCACATATCGACATCTATGTAGCTCAGGGTATCAAAGCTCGTATCGCCCTAAATATGGGTGATTATGAGACAGCTTATGCTGCAGCTACTGAAGCTATTAAAGGTGCTACCCTTACAAGCGAGGTTCTTGATGGTTTCAACGATGCTACTGCAAAAGATGTTCTTTGGGGTGCAGAGATTATTCGTGACCAAGGTACTACCAACCCTCAGTTCCTAGCACATATGGACCATGGTTTTGACGGTTATGGCCGTGATGCAAGAAAAGCTTGCAGCGTTTGGCTATATGAGAAGATCGATGCTAAAGACGTTCGTAAAGGTTGGTGGAAATATGAGACTCTTGCTGACGGTAAAACCAAAGGTTACCAGCAGTATAAGTTCCGTTTTGCTGATCCTGCTGACCCTTATGTAGGTGCAGACCACATCTTCATGAGAGTAGGCGAGATGTACTTGACAGCTGCTGAGGCTGCTTGTAGAATCGCTGGAAAAGAGGGTGAAGCTCAACAACTATTGAACACATTCATGAGCAAACGTCAGGAAGGTTACAACTGTACTAAGACGGGTACTGCTCTTGGTACACTTACTACAGATGTAACAGGTTCACTTCTTGAGGAGATTCTTCTTCAAAGACGTATCGAGCTTTGGGGTGAGTACGGTCGTGTCTATGATATCAAACGTCTTCGTCAAGGTTTCGTTCGTACTTCTGCCATGGGTCACCCAGTAGCAGGTCTTCTTAACAACCGTGACTGTGCTAACCCTGAGTCATTTGACTGGGTACTTACCATTCCTCAGGCAGAGATCGATGCTAACCCTGCTATCGTACAGAACCCTGTAGGTAGTGCTCCAGAAGGAAATACTGGTGACGATCCTGCATTGACTCCTAACGTTGAATAGTTTTAAGTATTTGTATAACATAAAATAGATAAAGATTATGAAAAAAATATTTAAAGCAATATCTTCAATTGTAGCTGCAGTGCTACTAGTTTCTGCATGTAACGTAGAGCACCCAATGCCTACCTATTCTCCTCAGACTGCTCAGGAGGTATCATTTGTGCAGTCAGTAATTGTGAATCAGGAGGTTGCTGCTGATGCTACTACATTTGACATCACATTAGCACGTAATACCTCTGCTGAGGCAGCTACTATTGCTGTTGCTACTACTCTTCCATCAGGTGTAACTGTTCCATCATCTGTTACTTTCAACGCAGGTGAATCTACAGCTACCTTGACATTGGATGTTGCTGCAATGGAGGTTGGTAAAACTTATAAAGGTACCATCTCATTGTCTGACACCACTACTTTCAATAAAAATGTGTCAGTTAAATCTACTACTGTAACACTTCAAAAGGTTTACACTTGGGTATCTCTAGGTAAAGGACAATACATGGACTTCTTCTTCATGGGTGCTCCTATCGATGTGGAAATCCTTAAGGCTGAAGGCTTCAATAGATATAGAGTTATGAATCCATATCCTAAGGATGTTATTTCAGCAGGAGTACCTGCCGGATGGTATGCTGGTAGTCAAATTTCATATTTTGATTTCAATATCAATGAAGATGGCACTATCAGATGGGATGGTCAACTTAAATCAGGTGCTGTTAATGCATCAATTGGTGACAATGCTTATATTTGGGGTTATTATCCACTTGATTACCATTCATCTCAAACCCAACAAGCTGCACTATGCAAAACTTTAGAAGGTGGACAGATTATTCAGATGTATATTGCTTGGCTGATTGAAAACTCTACAAGTTGGTATGGCTACAATGCTGCATATATCAATATGCCTAATTCGACTATCGATTTTGAAGCATGGCTAGCTGAGTAATTTATTATATTTTTATAATTAAGACCGTCTCATTGAGGCGGTCTTTTTTTATTCTGAAATATTTTCTTATCTTCGTTCATTAAGCATGTAAATAGAAGATATATGAGCAAAGAATTATTCCTGTCAGTTTTTCTTGTAACTTTATTATTGTTTGGTTGCAATGTTGATAATGAGGTACATAGGCCTCAAACTCCTGCTCATGTGGAGGTTCCCAATGTAGGTACGGTCTCTACAGGCAGTATAGTGGTGAAGATGAAAGAGGAGATTCCTCAAACAAAAGCGATAATTGAATCGTTGGGAGATTTGGAAATCTACAGCATTAAAAAATTGTTCCCAACAGATCCACGTTTCGAAGAGAGACATAGAGATGCAGGTCTGCATTTGTGGTATCACATAACCTTTAACCCTGAGACCCCCGTTACGAAAGCATATCAGGATATATCCACTATTGAAGGTGCAGACATCGTAGAATATTTGCCAGCTATAAAACCTACACAAGTGTTGTCCAATCCTTTCAACGATCCTAAATTTGATTCCCAGTGGCACTATCACAATACAGCTGCCAAGGATGGTTATGTGGCAGGAGCAGACATAAACCTTCTCAAAGCGTGGAATCTGGAGACAGGTGATGAATCGGTTATAGTGGCCATTATTGATTCAGGGGTGGATTATGAGCATGAGGATCTTAAGGATGCAATGTGGGTAAATGAGGCCGAACTTAATGGTGAACCAGGTGTCGATGATGATAACAATGGTTATGAGGATGACATACATGGGTATAATTTTGCAGTGGCTGCTGACGGTAGCTCTATGCAGGGAGTCATCAAGCCTCAGGATCATGGTACACATGTGGCCGGTACTGTAGGTGCTGTAAACAATAATGGCAAACATGGTGCAGGTATCGCTGGTGGAAATGGTTCCCAAAAAGGTGTCCGTCTGATGTCTTGCCAGACAATATGCGGAAATAGTGCTGCATATATCTCTGCCGCCTTTTACTATGCTGCTAACAATGGGGCAGTGATATCGCAAAACAGCTGGTCTATTGATGTTACAGAAACACCTAAGCATATTTTAGACGGGATAGATTATTTCATTAATAACGCGGGCTTAGATGCAAAAGGGAATCAGATTGGACCTATGGCAGGTGGTGTAGTCATATTTGCAGCAGGGAATGACAACATTACAACAGGTCATCCTGCAATGTATGATAAGGTTATTGCGGTAGCTTCTACTGGACCTTCCGGCGCAAAAGCATCTTATTCAAATTATGGATCATGGGTAGATATAGCTGCACCTGGTGGAGAAAATCAAACTACCCCATATGGCAATGTATACAGCACCATTCCAGGAAACAGTTTTGGACAAATGAGCGGTACATCAATGGCTTGTCCACATGTATCGGGAGTTGCTGCCCTGATGGTCTCAAAATTTGGAGGCCCTGGCTACACCAATGATATGTTGTGGAACAAGCTCCTGGAGTCAGCAGACGAGGAGAAGCTTTACTCTAACGATATAAACTCAAAATATGAAGGTCTTTTGGGCGTTGGTGCTTTGGATGCCTATGCTGCGTTGTATGAATCAGATGGTACTGCTCCGGATCCAGTAGAGACAATTGATGTCGTGGCCAATGCCAACTCTTTAACTGTGAAGTGGATTGCTTCAGCTACAAATGGTAAATCAACCTTCGGATATAATCTGTACTACAGTAAAAAAGATCTTGGAAGTTACTCTCCATCTGTAAAGGATGAAGAGGTGGCCAAAGTCTTTGTTACCGGAGGAACAGTAGCTGTAGGTGATGAGTTGTCATATACTATATCAGGACTTGAGTTTTCAACCAGCTATTATTTCAGGGTTGAAGCTATCAGTGCATCCAATGTTTCCGCTGCCCTGTCGCCGCAAGTATCAGCGGTTACAGGTAAAAACGACCCTCCTGTGTTGTCGCCCGGAACAACGGTAGAGGCGACGCTAAAATCTTTCGAGGTGAGGGAATTCAGGTTTACAGTGACTGAACCGAACAATCATAAATATTCACATAGTCTGAAGGGGGGGGCAGGTGCTTCTGCATCTCAGGATCAGGCAACAGGAGAGATAGTAGTCAAACTGGAAGCTCCTAAAGCCAATGCAGGTACATATGTCACAACGCTTACCGTGACAGATGAATACGGGATGTCATCTTCTGTAGATATCAATTATACAGTTTTGGAAAACTTTGCACCAGTTGCTGTAGGATCTATCCCCAATATTCTTATACAGAAGGGAGAGGTAAAAGAGATCAAATTGTCAGACTACTTCAAAGATGAGGACGGAGAGACATTGACATATTCAGCCAAATCTTCATCAGCCTCCAAAGTAGTTGAGATGACTGTGGCAGGTGATATTCTTAAACTGAAGGGCAATTGGTATGGTGCTACGACCATTACTGTTACAGGCTCAGACGCCAAAGCTGCAAAGGCAGAGACTTCATTTGATATCCTTCTTAGGGATAATGCCGTACCACTTGATATATATCCAAATCCTGTTCAGTCTACTTTGAACATCAGAACAGCCAATCCTGTAAGTGCTAATATTACCATTACAAGCATTTCAGGTGCTGAAGTATTTACCGCAAAAGATGTGGCAATAGATCCGTTCAACCCTTATGCTGTGGATGCTACCTCTTGGGATCCAGGCAATTACTCTGTCGAAGTAAATGTTAATGGAGAGGTTACCAGAAGAAGTATTGTTAAATTGTAGAAATCAGATTATGAAAAAGATAATATCAATAATTGCACTTTTGATCATAGGTATCAATGTTTTTGGACAGAGTGTCCCATTTCTGAACATCTCTTCTGACCCATATACTTACAGCATGGGTGGAACAGCTTTGACTTTGGATGCCAATGCGTTTACAGTGACTTCAAATGCTTCAGCTATGTCATATACTGATAAAATGGTATATGTTGCAGCATCATATGCTGCATGGCAGCCTAATCTTCTCAATAATCAGATTTTAGGTGTGTCAGGCTTTTATAAGACCGGTAATCTGGCTGTAGGTATAAGTGGTAAGTATTATACACATACTCCATATGATATCACTGACAATCTTGGCTATATTTCCGGTATGTATACACCTGTGGAGATGTCTGCAGAGGCAGCTGCATCATATGAGGTATTTGGAGGTTTGTCTGTTGGCGCAAATGTAAGATTCCTCAGTTCTGCACTTACTGCAGAAAACAAAGCAACTTCAGTAGCTGCTGACATATCTGTATCTTATAGGTTAAAAGGGCTGAGGGCATCTGTGGCTGTTACAAATATTGGAGGCCAGGTAGATTATGGTTATGGCCCATATAAGCTGCCTTCAATGATGAAGGCTGGTGTAGGTTATGTGCACAGTATAAATGAGAACAATTCATTTGCAATACACGCTCAGGGGGACTACATGCTTAATAAAGGGGTATTTATGGCAGGAGTAGGAGCTGAGTACTCTTTCAGAAATCTATTGTCGGCGAGGGTTGGGTATCACTATGGTGATAAAGCTGTTGTTCCGAGCTATGTTTCAGCCGGCTTGGCTGTCAAGTTATTTGGGGCAAGTATAAGTGGTGCCTATATCTTGGGATTTGACAACTCCCCTATAAATGGGTCGTATGTCCTCTCCGTGGGATATGAATTCTAAAAAAAAGCCGATTCAATCGAATCGGCTTTTTTAATGATTATTCTTGTACTCCTGTCATCTTTTTGTAGTCATCCATAGAGGCTACGATGATTCTTTCGTACTCTCTCAGGCCGGTACCTGCAGGAATTGGATGTCCGCAGATAACGTTCTCTTTAAGACCTTCAAGTGTATCAACTTTACCTCTGATTGCTGCATCTGAAAGGACTTTTGTTGTCTCCTGGAATGAAGCTGCTGACATAAAGCTGCTTGTCTTCAACGCTGCTCGGGTGATACCCTGTAGGATCTGGTTAGATGTAGCAGGGATAGCGTCGCGTGCCTCTACAAGCTTGAGATCCTGACGTTTTAGAACAGAGTTTTCATCTCTCAATCTGCGCAGTGTTACTATCTGACCAGGTTTGAGCTCTGTAGAGTCACCAGCATCTGTAACCACTTTCTTGTCGAAGATCTCATCATTTTCATGATTGAATTCCCATTTGTCGACAAGCTGTTCAGGTAGGAAGCTTGTGTCACCTGGATCCACGATTTGAACTTTACGCATCATCTGACGAACGATGATCTCGAAGTGCTTGTCGTTGATCTTCACACCTTGCATACGGTATACAGCCTGAACTTCGTTAACGATATACTCCTGAACTTTGATAGGACCAAGGATGTTAAGGATATCAGAAGGAGAAACTGCACCGTCTGACAGTGGCATACCTGCTCTCACATAGTCGTTCTCCTGTACAAGGATCTGTTTTGATAGTGGAACAAGATAGTGTTTCTCTTCACCTGTCTTGGATTTGATGATGATCTCCCTATTACCACGTTTGATCTTACCCATCTGCACTTCACCATTGATTTCGGCTACTACAGCAGGGTTAGAAGGGTTACGTGCCTCGAACAGCTCGGTAACACGTGGAAGACCACCGGTGATATCGCCTGATTTACCGATTGCTCTAGGAATCTTAACGATAACGTCACCGACTTTGATATTCTGACCTTTGTCTACCATGATGTGGGCACCTACAGGGAGGTTGTATTGTTTAACCTCAATGCCGTCCTTCATCACTTTGATAGAAGGGTTCTTCGATTTGTCACGTGATTCGATTACCACTTTCTCACGGTGTAGAGAGAACTCATCAGCGGCCTCTTCTCTAAAGGTAACACCCTCTACAAGGCTGTCGTACTCTGCAGTACCCTCTACTTCTGAGATGGTTACAGCGTTGTAAGCATCCCATTCGCAGATCTTGTCACCTTTGGTTACAAGTGAATCGTTCTTGAAGTACAGTTTTGCACCGTAAGGAATATCGTGTTGAGATAGGGTAATACCCGTAGTTGCATCCACGATACGCATTTCTGCTGTACGTCCGATAACCACATCGTATTTGCCTTCTTCATTCTCTACCTCTACAGTTCTGAGTTCATCGATCTCAAGTCTACCTTCATATCTTGCTATAATTTCAGATTCTGAAGCGACACTTGATGCAGTACCACCGACGTCGAATGTACGAAGTGTAAGCTGTGTACCTGGCTCACCGATACTCTGTGCAGCGATAACACCAACAACCTCACCCTTCTGT
>JAZRHK010000130.1:0-1007 GCA_045644725.1 Candidatus Coprenecus sp.
GGTTTAGCAGTAGAGTATGGATCTTTTTCCTGGTACCCTCCTTATCAATGATATTGTTTTCCTCCTTTACCTTTTTGATAATTCGGCATACCTTTTCTACAGCGAAATCAAAATACACTCCAGAGGTGTTTTTGATCCTGAGCTGCGTTTCAGGCTTCAACCCCTCGGATATGTCTGTTAGCTGCTCATTCTGGCGTTTGGTTTCATCCAGCAGCTCCTCCATAAGCTGCTTATTATCGGTGATCATACCGTTAATGATAGACTTAAACCACTTGAAGCACGCCACCATCAGCCCACCAGCCAGCAGGAGAAAGAATGCAGCCGTTACTGCCATCATACCGAAATCTCCGATACCCCTGGCAATCTCTGTTACATTTGATACATTTTCCATTATCGGCTCCTCCTGTTTTTGCTTCGTTTGTAGAAATCAAAATTCTCTTTATCCTCCTTTGTGATCGGAGAGTTTGGAGAAAAGAATTTGAATCCGTGCATAGTTCCATAGCTCACCACCTTAATAATGGCTCTGAAAGGGAATTTTCTGCCTGGAGCAGCTACCACCTCTTTGAGCTTCTTACTATCGGTGTAGAAAGCTGATCGGTTATGCCCCTCACCATAGGCTATGAGTGTTCTTAGCCCATTCTCCGTTTGTCGCTCAGTCCACCCTGTAAACACTGTTACCTCATTGATAACAGCATCTACAGAAGTGTACTCGCAATCAAATAGATCATCTGAGGTTGCATTTTCTTCTACAAAGTCCTCAATGTAATTCATAGATCAGTAGGGATGTTGTTCTTTTCACAATCAGCATCAACCATTGCACGCAAAGCCAGGCGATCTTTCAGGAAATCGTGATAAGGGATCTTAGCATCCTCAGGGAGCAAACCAAGCTCTGCACTCTGGTACTCGTTCACCAGCTTGCCCTCAGTCTTAGCTGGGTATTTTGCAGTGAGCAGTGTGCCGAAAATGTTATCAGCAGTCTTTGGGTACTCAACTCTGAGGCTGTCATA
>JAZRHK010000131.1:0-1261 GCA_045644725.1 Candidatus Coprenecus sp.
GGTCATAGATTAGTTAATAAAATATGGATATTATGAATACGAATTTTAGATACATTATCATTCTGCTTCTAGCTAATCTTTTATTTCTGTCATCAGAAGCAAATGGACAGAATCTCTCACCTGCATCTGGCCAAATCAATGGTCACCAGTGGGTGGATCTTGGCCTGCCTTCAGGTCTGAAATGGGCTACTTGTAATGTAGGTGCCTCTACTGCTGAGGATGCAGGAGATTATTTCGCTTATGGTGAAGTGTCTGAGAAGGAGTCGTATCTATTCAACAACAGCATCAATTTGAAAAAGGAGATAAGACATATAAGTGGTAGGAGTGAGTATGATGCAGCAACACTCCACTGGGGCAAGCAGTGGCGAATTCCGACATATCACGAAGTCGATGAACTAGTATACAATTGCAAGATGGAATGGACTACCATCAATGGGAAGAATGGATATAAACTTACCAGTCTGATTAATGGTGCATCTATTTTTCTTCCGGCAACCGGTCTTGTGGATGGAACTCAACCTGAATTTACTCAGGAGTGTGGCTGGTATTGGTACTCTGGATTTCAAAACCCGAGTGCTGATGAAGAGCCGCCGTATGCTCCATCTTTCACCTTCAGTGCAAATAGTAGATACCGAGGATTTAATGCAAGATATATCGGACAATGTATAAGACCTGTCTCCGGCAGGAACAGACACGTCGACAATCCACAAACCGGTACGACAGCTGGACACGAATGGGTGGATCTGGGTCTTCCATCAGGAATAAGATGGGCTACTTGCAACGTAGGAGCCTCTTTACCTACAAAGCCAGGAAAACATTTCTCTTGGGGAGAAACTGCCTCCAAGTCCAGTTATACTACCAGCAAACTTTTGGGAAAGGATGTCGAGGATATAGCTGATAACCCTGCTTATGACGCAGCAACTGCTGTCTGGGGCAAAAATTGGAGGATGCCTACAGAAGAAAACTTCAGAGAATTGACAACATATTGCAGATGGGAATATGTTGACATCGATGGTGTAAATGGCGTGCTGTTTACAAGTCTCCAGAATAATAAGTCTATCTTCCTTCCTGCTACCGGTTATATAGAAGGAACGACGTTGGACCTTGGAAAAATGAACGGATTTTATTGGGCCTCGACCCCTGCTCGTGATTGGAATACAGCGGCCTATGGGTTTACATATGGTTACCCTCCTATAGGTGATTTGATCGGTGTAGGAGCTAGGGAATCTGGCCGTTGCGTCCGTCCAGTGACCGATAATCC
>JAZRHK010000132.1:0-9660 GCA_045644725.1 Candidatus Coprenecus sp.
GGCAATGTAACAGATTTCCCTGTTTCAGTTTCTACAGACCAGAGTATCAATGCAAACTATATGAAAAGTGATTTCCTCTGGTGCTCAAACAAAGGGATTACAGCAGGTAATGGAGCTGTGCAGATGCACTTTGCCCACAAAATGAGCCGTATCCTCATAAAACTTGCAAAAAGCGACGATTACGAGGGAGACCTCCCTGAAAACGCATCTGTATACATCCATAACACCGTAACAGAAGCTACCGCAGACCTCAACGTAGGAAATGTTACCAAGAACAACAGAGCCTCAGCCAAAACCATAAAGGCCAAACACCTTGGAAACAACCTCTACACTGCAATACTTGTACCTCAAAGACTGGATTCAAGACGTCCGCTAGTAGAAATTGTAACAGCCGGCGTTTCCTATCTGTACGAAGCAAAATTCATCTTCAAACCAGGCGTACAACACAATGTAACACTGGTAATCTCAGACAACCCAGAAAGGATAAAAATTGAGATTGGAGGTGAAATCGAACACTGGAACGAATAAAATTTTAAAGAGGCCGGGTCAAAATGATGTGACCCCCAAAAGTTTTTGTCTAACTTTTGGGGTTCATATCAAAAGTATTTTTGATCCGGTTTTCTTATTAAAACCATTTTCAGATTCACACTAAGAATGTTATTATTTTTTTCTAGAGAATCATATAATCTTATCATATACTCTTTATAATCTTGTGGAGATATTAGGACTTCCTTTTCAGACGTAGTAAGATGTTCTAAAATTATATTTGTTTCCTTTCTCTAATACTTTTGTCAATATTACTCTTTATATTCAACATTTTTAATTCCACAACTTGTATATATATATCCGCTTTTAGTCATAAATAAAATTTGTAATGTGGGTAAGCTTTCTATCACTTGCTTATAATAGACTCCCCCTCCCTGATATTTAATATCTGTGCCCAGAAATATATAGTTCCGTAGACTAATAGTTTTACTTGTATTAGGCAATAAGACCTGTTCCCTATCAATATTTGCAGGTATAAGATAGTTTTTGCTTTTATACGCATAACTAATATATACCCCCCACTCTCTAATATCAGGATGAGGACTAACTAAATATAAAGTATCTTTTTCAAAGTTATCAAAATGTACTTCTAAATAAACGAATGGTCCATGTTCATAACTATCATCAAAGATAGTTATATAGTCTTCTTCTGAAAATCCTAATGTGTCTACAATATGTGAGATAAACAGACTGTCCACAGTTATTTTTACTTGACAACGCACTTTTACTTGAAACATTGTTAATATCAGTATAAAAATAATAATTCGTTTCATTTTATTTTTCGATAAATGATTCATAATACCTTTTAACAGCTATGCGAAATTTTGGTGTACATAGAACAAAAGATTCATGCTTAAATTGAGCTTTAATAGCTCTAATTTCCTTTTCAGATTTAGAGAATGATAAATATTGCTTTAATCCAGATTGTTTATAATCCATATAATGCTTTCCTTCATGTATAAAACAACTGATGATATTTTGAAAATGATTAAACATATCACTTGTTTTATTCGTTTCAGTATGTATTTTTATATGCTTAATATATTCTCCTGTTGTTTTATTTTGACCAATATAAAACGACATACCCAAATCAGGATCATCAGAGTCGACAAGGGGTAATCCTGTATGATTATAATTTTCATAAATATTAAGAGTAGCTTCTGTATCCAGATTAGCTTGTGAAAACATTTGTGAATACTCAAATGCTTTTTTAGAGTCTATGATTATATTATCACTTTCATCCTTTGTTTTAACTGACTCCCATGCTTCCTCTGAAATAATTCTTATATAATCATCGGTAGTGCCGTCAGAACCTAGATACTGTCCATGAATATTGAAATAGTCGCTCAATCCATTATTATCTAGAACCATAATAGGATTATTCATACTAAATCTATACGGAGTAATAGTGTACATCTCTTCCGCCAACGGATCCTGTACCAGCCAGCGGGCAATTTTAGCGTCATACATCCTGGCTCCATAATCTAACAAATCAAGACTTCCAATTGTTTGCTCCTCTTTGCCGTTGAACTTGTAACGGTTGGCAGTGGTTGGGGTATTTGTTATACCGAAGTTGTGTCTTCCACCAAACGGGTAATAAGAGTTTTGTTCTATTACCGTGCCGCTGCCATTGGTTATGGCTCTTACGCTGCCCAAGTGGTCTTTGTGGTGGTAATGGATTGTCTGGGTATTACCACTCAATGCAATCCTTCCCTGCGAGAAGTCTGTGCTCTCTAGTGTTGCGGTTGCATTTGCACTTGTGTTGTATATCAAAGAACCTATGTAGCAAATTCCATTGCCCGCGTTGTCCAAGGCGGTGTACTTGCTTCCGTCTGCAAACCAGGTGTAAGTGGCCTTTGTTGTACCACTTTGGGACACTTTCTGTGGTAAGTTAAGGATATTGTATGTTGTTTGCAAGTTTTTCAGGCCATCGGAGATGGTATTTCCGTTTCTGTCATAACTGTAGGTGGCTAATGCAATTGCTGTGCCGTTGTCTGTGCCGGTTATGGAGGTTATCCTGTTGCCGGTATAGTTGTACGAGTAGTTGTCTTGCAAGGCAGATGCATAGCGTTGCAGAGTTTTTATATTTCCGTTCTTATCATAAGTTATTCCTCTCTCAGTGTAGCTGGTCTGGGCAGTGGTGGAGGTGCCGGAATACAGGGATGAGGATATTAGCCTTCCTTGCTTGTCATAGCTCAGGCCGTAGGTTTGCTGAGTGTTTGCAGCTTGCTGGGTTGCCCATTCGCTTATGTTGCCGCTGTAGAGCGGGGTGGTACCTTTGGTGGTGGCGTAATAGCTCAAGGTCTGGCTGTAGATGTTTGATGATCCTTTCTTTGCCTCTTGAGTTGTTGTCCATCCCTGAATGTTGTACTTTAAGGTCTCGGTTACACCATTTCCGTATGTGCGTTTGGCAATGCGCTCCATATCGTCATAGGTGTAGCTTACCGTTGCTGCGGTGGAGCCGTTCAGCTTTGTGCTTTCACTTATGAGTTTTCCTCTGTTGTCATAAGTGTATGTTGTGAGCTTGGAGACAGAGCCTGCAGTCTCCTCCTTGGTTACAATATTCCCAAGGAAATCATATTTGAAGCTTGTGCGCAGGATATTGCCGTTGGGATACTTTGTTACCGTCTGTAGCAGCTGCGCCAGGTTGTTGTAGTGGTATGCTGTCTCTTTGTATTGCAGGGTATTTCCCTCCTGTAACAGCAGATGCCGCTCATATTTCAGTTCGGCATGATTGAGACTAGACAGGTCTGCTTGGGATACTGTAGCAGTAGCGGCAAATGCCAGCTCTGATGGTAAGGTATTCAGATTATTATATGTGTATCCGTAGTACCTTCCGCTATAAAGGACCTTTACAATGGAGATATCCTGCGCATTTGCGGGGATATTGGGATTGGAAAGGTTTTCATATTTATTGTAGAATGATGCAGCCTTGTACATCTCCTGCAGTGAAGAACGGTTACGGGTGGTAGAGACGAGAGTCTTCTCCACTATGCGGTTGATGTTATCGTAGGTAGTGTATATCCACTGGCCTTTCTCTTTTAAGTTGCCATCCTGGTACATCACCTGGCGTTTTCCTTTGTCGTACACATAGTGCTCCTCATCCCTTCCGGGCTGACGTTTCTCTATCAGGTTTCCCAATCCGTCATATGCGTAGATGTAGGAATACTCCTTGGCCAATTCGTCTGAATAGGAGTATGTTCTTCCACCGGCAAGTAGTGTACTACCTTCTGGAGATACAACCCAGAGCAGGCGTCCCAGGGGATCGTAGCTGTAGTAGGTATCGGCATAGGTGGAGCCGCTGATGAGGGACCGTTGCAGGACTACATTCCCTTTGTGGTTCTTGTACTCTATGGTCACTCCACCATCCTCATCTGTGGCGGTGGTTTTGTACAATGATGCTACAGGGTAGTATGATACGGAAAGGGATGCCGTTGATACTGTTCCTGGAGTTGAGTAAGAGACTTTCAGTCTCAATACTTCATTCTCTGCATTGGCAGAGTAGGTGTAGGTTATCTTCTTTGATGAGTATGCGCTTCCACTCTTTTGTTGGGCGTTTACCCTTCCAAGAGGGGATGGTTCGTAGATATTGCTGTTGAAGGCACGGGCTCCGTCAGCGGCTGAGTACAATGAGGTATAGTATGCCTGCTGGGCAGAGAGAGCATACTGGTCTTTAACCAATGTAGAGCTGCTGCTCTCATAAGGCAGATATGCCATAGCATCTGCTCTCATGTGGGCATCGTAGACTATAGGGGTAACCATGTTCTTCCCTTTTGATGATGCCCCTATCTTTATCACCTGGTCCGGATATCCAAGGCCGTTGTAGAAGGTGATGTCATCATACCAGGTTGTGCCGGCAGCATTGGTGTAGATGCGTTTGATTATCCAATTGCCGCTGATGTTGAACTTTACGTCTCCGCCTGGATCAGGTTCAGGCTCCGGCTCTTCTGCACCTTCCTGTTCAATGATGAGGGATTTGGAAGAGTTGCCGCGGATAATGAAAGTGCGCCCTTGAGTGAGGGTATTTTCTGGTATGACAAACGTTATGGCAGTAGGGGTAATTTGCTGTACATATATTTGGGCGTCATACTGGTTTTGTATTTCATTATTGATTAGCTCAATATAGTATTCTGCGTTGTAAGGGATGCCGGGCGGGGTATATGTAACCTCCGCGCTTACTATTGATTCACCACTGCCAACTGTAACGGTCTGCTCATCGGTGAAGGTAATTTGCTCAATGATGATGATTTTCTCTTCTGCCCTGAGGGGATGTACTATAAATGCAGACAGCAGAATGATGAATAGTATTTTGTGAATTATAGTTTTCATTGTTGCAGGAGTTAAGTTGGGTTAGTGGACTATTGTCTGTTGTCGGGAGAATAATAGTTGCTTCCCTGCTTGCTGGAAATATGGTTGAGTATGTCCATCAGCTTTCCTGTGCTGTTGTAGGTGTAGGTCTCAGTGGAGCCGTTGGGGTGTCTTACCTTTGTGAGCCCTATGAGAGGGTTGTAGTGGTAGGTGGTGAGCACCTTGTTGCCGTTGCTGTTGATGCTTTGGGCAATGGCATCGGTGATGGCCCCGGGCAGTGGATCTGCTGTTACATTCTGGTCTATGCTGCTGCGTGGAGTGTTGCTGGCAGAGCCTACCAGGTATGAGCCGCCGTACCCCCAGATGTAGGATGTTGGTACATCGTTGGAGTCGTAGCTCTCCAGCAGGTTGCCGTATGTATCATACTGGGTATAGGTGCGCTCAGGCTCCCAGCTTTGGGAGGAGGCATTGTAGCTGTATACGGCCTGGGGCTTTACAAGGTTGTTTACCAGGGCGTATGAGTACTTCTTTCCTGCGGTCTGTATCTCTGTGCCGTTTTCCAGAGTGTATGTGTTCTGGGTTACAGGGTAGGCATGGAGATTCCTGCTGATTAGTGTGTCGTATATATTCCTTTCTGAGGCGTGGTCTGAAGGGTAGGTGTAGCGGGTTATCTCTACTGTGCAGTCTGCTGCTGTGGTGGTGATGCTGGCCATCTGGCCTTTGGTGTTGTAGGTGTAGCTCTCAGTGGTGGTTATGGTTACTCCATTGTCTGTATGTTTTTCGCTCTTGGATACAAGGCGGTAGTTGTCTGTAAGGACAACACTCTGACCGAACTTGCGGATGAGGTAGACCGGGTAATGTGTAAGGGATAGCACCCTTGTAGTGTCATAGGTGTATGTTGTCTCCTTAACTGGGGTGGAGTTGCCGGCAGCGTAGATTTCATGCTTAAGAAGTTTTCCCCTCTCCGCTTTGCGGGATACAAGAGGGGCTACGATTGTCTTGATTGCCGGGTTGGTATTGATGTGCCATTCTCCTTGCCTTGGAGCCACTTCATTAACCACATCGTTTATTTCTATAGCATCACGGTACTTGGATGACATGGCGCTGTTGGAGAAGTGGAATATCTCCTTGCTGTTGTCGGAATTTGTTTGGGTAACGGTGGAATATTCTATATGTGAACCACTATGGGAGAGGAGGCTGTTTGACCAATAGTTGATGTTCTCTTCCACATGGTTGCCGGCACGTGCTGAGTATGTGAGCCAGTATTTTGGGAAGTGGAGGAGAATTCCGCTGCTGGAGCCGTCGGGAAGAGTATATGTATATGTCTTCTTGTTTATCTGCGAGCCGTCTTCAAGGTGGTTGGAGACAGATTTGATGCGCAGTCCGCCACAGGTGCCGTTTTCAGAAGTGAGGGTTGGTACAAAATGATTGGCGGCAGTGCGCTTGAAGGCTTTGCCGTATGAGTGTGACTCATATTCCATCTGGGAGTATCCTCCTGTAGGGTAAGTGATCCTCTTTAGCATACCTTTGATTGCGTGGGTGGCATTATGGTCTCTGCTGGCAGATGAAAGAGATTCTTCCAATGTGCTTGAATTGGTGTTCACAATCTTGAGGAAACTGGTCACGCTTTTGCCGTTGTAGTATCCCCAGTGGTCAGCAGAGAAGGTGCCAAGAGGAGGGAAACTACCGTCGCTGAGGTTGTAGTATGTGAAGGAGTATGTTCCCTCACCGCTCATCTCAACTGAAGCAAGGTAGTTTGTTCTGGCTCCATGAGTATATGTGTAAGAGAAATCGGCTGTCTTTATTGTAGGATGTTCTGAAGAGAACGGATTCTTTATCTGTATCTTGGAGAGCCTGTAGCATTCTGTGAACTCCTTGGCAGATGTTTGCAGTGGATATACATACTGATCTCTGGCTCCGGTGGGAAGATTGGTATATGTAAACTCCATTATAGGCTCGTCGCATACAGAGATGCCGGTAAGATATTGGGGCTCTGTAACTGATTCCAGAAGGCGGTAGTCTGAGTAGTTGTTCTGGCATTGAGCTACATTGTTTTCATCATCAAAGTCGAATACTCCTCCGCTGTTGGCATAGGTTGAAGGGCGGTAGGAGACAGTCTGGTATTCTTGGTATGAAAATTCAACATACCTGCCGTTTGGGGCGGTTATTTTGGTGAGGTTGTATGATGTTTCCTGTTTCATCTCACCGCTGCGGTCCTGTCCCTTGTCTGCATAGGTGTAGAGGAACTCATATAGATAGCCGTATTTATCTGTAATACGGATGGATACGTTGCTTGAACCGGTAACTGGGATGAATTCAATCTTGTGGAGCTTGTTCTCGCCATTGGTATTGTATACGTGTATGCTGTTGTTGGTGCCAAGGTGGAAGGATCCGGAGTAGCCCATAAAGTTGAAATGGAAGATATCAGGCTCAGCATCATATTTTACAGTGTTACCGTTTATGACAGTACTATTCCCCGGAGTGAATATTATTTCAGGGGAAGGGGCTCCAAGTTCAATGTTGGCGTCAGCAAAGCTGGAGTAACGCCAGTAGTTTCCCTCGGTAGGTGGATTTGAGAGTTTATGGTATTGGTAGTAGCCTTTAATGTTGTGTGAGAGGCGTGATTCAAAATCAAACATGCCGTTAATTTCAACGGAGATCTTTCCTCCAGCATCCAGTCCCCAGTCCGGGCCAAGGATTCCGGCTCGCATGTTGGCTACAAGGCCATTGCTGGAGTAGTTGAGTGCGATGGGTATGGAGAAGTCGTTATCCAGGTAAGTGTAGACAGGAATGGAGAGGTTTACGGTGCCGGTGTGAAGGCTGGCACCCACTTCTCCGTATTTGATGAAGTTCCATGCATCGGTTGAAGGGGCTTTGATTTCTTCACCAACTTTGAGGTTGCGTTGGGAGTAGGAAGGGAAAGTGAGGAAGAGGACTGCTATGGCAAGCAGTGTTGCCTTTAGGTGTAGTGATTTGAGAAGATTGTGTTGCATACGCGCTAAGGTTTAAAGGGTTAGTAAATCTAGTGATATGCTACGTCTCAAGTTTTTTGGCTTGAGGGATAGGACTTTCTGCGGCTACTGAGTAGGCTGCTATAAAGATACGGAAAATTATCGGGAAGAGAAAGAGGAAGAATGTGATGATTTTTAAAAAATTGGCACAATATGGGCTGGAAGTGTGTGGGAGGGGAATTTGCAGGTGTAAATTTCTCCAAGAGGTTAAGCACACAAACATGGCTTGTAGGCAGTATATAAACGATTGGCGTCCTTAACCTTCAGTGACACCTGAGGGTTAAGGACGCTAATATGCTTTACTGATACCTGGAGAGGCGGTTGATGAGCTTAACCTCTTGCCAAAAAGAATACCCTTACCAAAAAAGAATCCTCCTCTCACAAACAGAACCTCTCCCTGAAATCTCCAATAACCTCCATCATCCTCTTTCCGGCAGTATGGTAGACATGGTGCGCAGAATTGCGATAAATCTCCTCCCGGCGCTGCATCATCTCATCAATTGCAGCAGCCATCTCCTCCTCAGATTTGCCCGCCAGAAGGGGCCTGCGGGAATTGTTCTTTACAAGACGCCTCAGGAGTGTTTCTTTAGGGCACTCCAGGTACACGCATGTGGTATGCTCACGCACAACAGCAGCACTTTGTTCAGATATTACAGTGCCGCCGCCAAGGGCTACCACCAGATTATATGGATTTTTGGAATTCAGATAGTTGTACTCCTCAATAATTTCATTGAGGCAGTTACACTCCTCATTACGGAACCACTCCTCTCCCCTTTTTTCAAAGATGGTTGGGACCTTCATTGCCCACTTGTCCTCTATATAGTCATCCAGATCAATGAATCTGCAGCCGCATGCTTGCGCAAGTCCCCTTCCCAGAGTACTTTTTCCACATCCCATGAAGCCACATAATGTAATGATCATTTTAATCCCGATAGCATCAAAGAAGATGTATATGAAAATAAGGACGACACAGTCTCCTCTACTTCGTCATTGCTTACGCAATAACTCGTAACCGTCGAATGAGGTCCTCATTTTTCATATACATTTTCTTTTATATTATTAACTTTAGAACAATGTAGGTTCATCAAACTCTACAGTAGACCCAGGAGCAAATCCTTCTCCGGAAGAGGCTTCTGCAGATGCCTGTGCATCTGGGTCCCCAACCGGACTGTCGGGAAGATTTTCATCTTCCGGCTCCTCTTTCTGCAGCGGTTCAATGAATTTTACGCTCTCCACCTCAAATGCTGTTGCCCTCTTTCCTTTTGCCCTGAAGCCTTTCTTGCCAATGAACTCCTCAACGTCAATTGCCTCATTCTCCCTCTTGGCATGCTTGCCTCCAAAGGTGATGAGTGCCTGCGGATGGAGATCCTCAGAAAGTTCCACAAAGCGTGATCCCGGGGCATCCGAGATGAACAGCTGCGGCACATTGTCGGAAGGTTCAAAAGAGAACCTCTTTATGTAGTGGAATCCGGTTTCGCCGTCTACGTAGATTGCGCTGAAGGTCTTTTCCTGGTCAAATTTCTCAACTTTTAAAAGCTCTCCCTGGTAGCGGTTGCTCAAATCAAAGTTGGTAGTATAGTAAGTACCGTCTGCACATACAACCAGAATGCGGTCGCCAGGCTGGAACTCGCCAAGGAGCCTTCCTCTTGAGTCTTCATTCAGGCGGTTGATATCCTCATCAAACCAGATTGGCTTGCCTCCCATGGTGGCAATACCCTTGGTCTTCAGCTGAACCTTATGGAGCGGGTTCCTTGAGAGGATATTACCCAAGTCGGATCGTAGCCATGTCGTTCTG
>JAZRHK010000133.1:0-1339 GCA_045644725.1 Candidatus Coprenecus sp.
CCTTGCTCTCATCATCCAAATAAAGGGTAATCTCAGTACCTCTATCAGACTTCTCAATCTCCTCCATTGTATACTCAGGAGAACCCTCACAGCTCCATTTTACGGCCTTTGCCCCCTCTTTCCAAGACAAAGTCTTGATATCCACCTTCTTAGAAACCATAAAAGAAGAATAGAAACCAAGTCCAAAATGACCAATGATGCTATTTAGCTGATCTTTGTATTTCTCAAGAAACTCGCCTGCACTTGAAAAAGCAATCTGATTGATATATTTGTCAACCTCCTCAGCAGTCATACCAATACCTCTATCAGTAATGGTAAGTGTATTAGCCTCAGAATCAACGGCAACATGAATAGTAAGATCACCAAGTTCTCCTTTAAACTCACCTTTATAAGCCACAGCCTTCATCTTCTGTGTAGCATCAACCGCATTAGCTACAAGCTCACGTAGGAAAATCTCATGATCCGAGTACAAAAACTTCTTGATAACGGGGAATATATTTTCAGTAGTAACCCCAATATTTCCTTTCTGCATATCTTATATCAAATATTTTTAAATTTATTCTTCCCGATAGATATCAAATGCCATACCATCCCATGCTCACTGACAAAATGTCGCACAAATAGAATAGCCCTAATAAACGTTGTCGTAATGTGTATTTCAGCCCCCAAATCGTCATAGAGATACTCCTGGAGCGGCAAGATATCCTTAATTAGGCCGCAAAATCAGGAGAAAGTTCAGATCAAAAAGGGAAATGTCCCGGAAAATGCCACAATTCCAGGAGAAAATACTCTGTGTGCAGCAAAACATCCTGATTTCAGCGGCAAAATCAGGAGAAAGTTCATCTCAAAAAGGAAAATGTCCCGGAAAGCGCTACAATTCCAGGAGATAATGATCTGCGGGCAGCAAAACATCCTTATTTGGGCTGTAGAATCGGGAGAAAAGGTACCTTAGGAATGGAATACCCTCAATTTGAGTGTGATTTATTACAAATTGAAGTACTTTAGTGACAATCCCACCTCCTAAACAGAAACCTTGCAGTTTTGAGCAAAAAAAAAAGACCTCCAGATTTTCATCTGAAGGTCCTGAAGGTTGGCGGCTACCTCTTTTGTCAACGGCTCACGCCGGGTGCGGCTCCCGGGCTTCCGTTACACACGCCCTCCGCCGGGCGTCTGATGGCGCCGGGAGAGTAGGTAGCAGAAAAAAAAAGAGGATAACCATTTCTGATTATCCTCTGAAGGTTGGCGGCTACCTACTCTCCCACTTGGTATAGCAGTACCATCGGCGCTAACGGGCTTAACTTCTCTGTTCGGGATGGGAAGAGGTGGATCCCCGTCGCTA
>JAZRHK010000134.1:0-3910 GCA_045644725.1 Candidatus Coprenecus sp.
ACATGTGAGAATCTAAATGCCCAGGAACTCCCCTCAATGCCAAAATAGCCTGGTGTCCGATAGCGATATTTTGCAGAATACTCATCCACATAAAACAATTTTCCTGTTATCTTTTCACCATCAAAAAGGATTACCTCAACATTTTTCCCTACAAATGCCATAAAATCTGCTTTTTTCATAGTTTATTTAGCGGACATTCTGCACATACCTGTTCCATAGTCTCAGGCATTATCATGCCTCTGTATTCTTTGGTATTCCGATATTTGCAAATGTCATCACATACCTCCTCTTTTATCTTTTCCACCATCTCTGAGACTTTCATGTCCTCAGGATTGTTCCTCCTCCGGTTTCCTGTCATCTGCTGCCTCACTTTCACAATTTTCTTTCTGGTATTCTGACGTATTCTCTGAACCGCTAAATAAAACCATCTGAACATCATTATTGAGCCATAGTTTCAAAGTGTTCATGCAATCCGGGCATAAATCCAAGCCGTCAGATGACAGTGAGTCCCTTGATAAGATGATTATGTTTGTTCTATATGGCTCATAAAATGCACCACACTTATCGCATTTTCTTGCTTTGCTCATTTCTTTTCCTCACTTTCTGCCTCTATAATCTGCCTCACTCTGATGATGCTCAGGTCATATCTCCATGCAATATTCCGATATGATATTCCAAGCCTCCTCAGAGCACAGATATTTTTATTTCTCACTGTTTTCCTGTTCCTTTTTGGCATCTGCTGCCTCCAACTTTCTGCCACACATAGGACAATATTTGATAGATTTGTTATCTACAACAACTCCATTATCTGATTGGATTCCAATGCAAAGAATGTCCTCATTGTCGATAAATTCAATCATTCCCCAAACCCTTACATCACCAAAAAATCCAACATTTATAAATCTGTCAAAAATAGGATTGTCGGCATTGTTTTTCCCATCATCATTATCTCTGGCATTGCAAAATTTACACATTTTCAATCTCCTCCTTTACTCTCCAATGATTTCCTTGGCTCCCAACATATCCCTCTCCAGCTCCAAAGCCTCCAGGCATGATGAGAGTCTCTGGCCCCTCAGGCTCCCAGCTGCATTCTCTTTTCTTTGTCCTCATGGCTTTTCCGTCCTCTCCATAAACAAAACTATGGGCTGTCTTGTCCCAGATATAGCCTCTTTTGATAAAGCACATCATGGAGCACCACTCACAATCACAATATCTGTCGCATGGGCTCCTGAGGACCATCTTTTTTGTCTTTTCTGTGCTCCTCCACCATGAGGGATTCCAACAGTCACCATCTGTGATAAAAACACCATTCGGTCCGGCCTTGAACAGATATATTTTCATTGTGTTGATGTCTACCCACTCATACATGCCATTAACAGGTGGATATCCATCAGCATATGTGTTGTGGAATCCATTTGCTCTTAGCCAATCAGCCTCATGGCCTTTGAGAGAGTCTGACCAGGGCATGAACTCAAATAACTCCATCATAGGTCCATCCTCTGCTGCTCATTTGGCTCTCCAGGAACAACAATGTCTCTCATTCTGTGGAATGTTATGAGGTCATAACCACACTCTCCCATTCTGGAGGCTCTCTCAAAGCCCTTGCGGATTGGTGTGGCATAATTTGTCACCACCATCCGGCATATGTGATCAAATCCCTCAATCTTTTCCTGATCTGAGACCCTTCTGTCAGTCAATCTCATCAATCCCCCTCCCCTCTGCATGGCAAATATTCATATGCTGCCATGTCATAATCCTGAGGATCAAACCAAGGGAACATGCACTCCTCCTTTGGCATTTCCTCTGTCTTGTAATAATAGCCACAGCTGACACATGCTGATTGCTTGAATATCTTTTTTTGCTGCATGGATGTGTATGCATAGGCTGGCCTTGTCATGGCTTTTGAGAGGTGCCTTGGCAGTCTCCCATGCTCCTCATCAAATAAAAGTCTGTCAAATTCCACATTTATCTCATGCTTGATTCTCAATGGTCTTTTTGTCACATCTCCCTCCTCTCTGCCTCAGGCATCAGCCTGAGGACTTTCAATCATATTGTCAGAGCTTTCCTGTGATAAATTCCCAGCTCCAAAAGGCTCCTGGATAAACCCCGCCAACACTTTGAACTCTGCCACAGCATCAGCCTTTGCTTTTTCAAGGGCATCAATTCTCTCATTGATGTCTGTGATCTTTCCATCCAGCTCATCCAATCTGCCAAAAACAAGATTTTTCACAGCATCAGGAATAATGAGACTCCTTTGCTCTTTGTCATCTGCTGCCTTTGGCATCTCCTCAGAGACATCCTTTTTCTCCTCTGCTGCCTCGACTGCTGCCTTGATGGAGCCTTTTGGTCTCCCACCCTTTGGCAGCTCTCGGCCATTCTTTTTGAGGATATCCCTGACCTCACCAACATCAATGCTATACATGCCGGCAATTGCTTTGATCTGATAGGCACTTGGGCAATTATCAAATAGCTCACATATTGACTTTTCAAATTCTCCCATCTTTAGTCCTCCAAAAAATAAAAACCATCAGGTGGCACATTTCCTTTGTCTTTTTGCGGTTTTTTCACAAAATTGGACTTAATGTCCTGATTTTCTCTGTGTTTTAGTGTCTCCGTTTTCTCTTTCGCTTTGTCTTTCTGCCATTTGTCATATACAAGGCTTTTCTCATTCCACTCTGGATAAAATCTCTTGAGGTGCTCTGCTGCCCTTTGGAGCATCTGCTGCCTCTTTGTGGAATTATCCATGAGGTCATGACATGGTCTGCAAGCTGTGATGATGTTCTCTGGAATCCCAAGACCTCCGTGTGATCTTGGGATGTAATGGGCCTCAGGGAGACCAGGAGCGCCACAAAAAATGCAACTCTCCTTATCTCTCTTATAGACAATCTCTTTGGTTTTTTTATTGATTGCACAGGCTTTTGTCCTCTTTGATTTCAAAAATCATTGTCCTCTTTGTCAGAATAGGCATGAGTCACTTTGAGCTTTCCCTTTGAGCTCAGTGAGAGTGTGACTGTGTTGTTATGATCCAGCGCAATTGACACCTTTTTGATGTGTCCTTTTGCAAGGACCCCGGCTGACATGATCTCCAATAATTCAATGTTGTTGAGTCTGTAAAACTGAGCTTGTTCCTTGCATTTGGCTCTGTCCTGTTGGATCACTTTGTGAATATGCCCACAGGCCATCTCATATGAGCTCCGTCTCTCATACTCAAGGCATGACATTGGACATGAGCATTCCATTGTGGCAATCTCATCCAGGTCCTTTTGTGATGTGTCCCAGGGAGCCATGACAACTCTCCTCTGTTGACAGTTTCTGCATGTACCCATTAGCGTCTTTAATTCTCTACCTGACATTGTTCCTCCATTCCAGCTCCTTGATATTTTGATTATTTTCAAGCTCCTCTGCTCTGGCAAAAGAGACAGCATGTTTTGACATCTGCTCACTGATCTGCTGCCAAAGGTCAAGGTGCCTGATTTCTCCATTGAGTCTGATCTTGTGCCACTCATTGGCTTTCCACATTCTGGGCCAGCCATTGATGAGGGCATTCCTCACATAGTCATCAGATATATAAATCCTGATGACTGCTGCCCTGTTAAACCTTCCCAGAGCGTCCCTGAGGGCAGTCAGGACAGCTCTCTTTGTGGTGGCATTGTTGATAACGACAGCACCATCTTTTTTCTCTACCGTCCCATTGTTTTGCACACAATAGATCATCCATCTTGCCCATGCTCTTTTGAGGACAGCCGGATTCTTTGTTTTGCCCAGGACATAAATCTCTATTTTCATTCATTTGTCCCTCCTCCTGAATATTTTTTTGATGGATTCCCAAATTGTGCACCTTTTGCTCCTCTTTGAGTCACCCTTTGTCAATGCCTTGGATTTGCCATCAAATTGCTCTCTTTTTTCAGGC
>JAZRHK010000135.1:0-1357 GCA_045644725.1 Candidatus Coprenecus sp.
GTCACATCCTCCATTGGAGCCAAAAAGAGTGGCTTGTCCCTAAAACTAATGTTGCCTATATTCATTTTGTTGGAAGAAATCAGTATGCAAAAGTAGAAATAATTATATAAAACTCTACCTTTGTGGTGATGATTGACAGAATTCTCCTTTTTCCATACTATCTGGCACTCAAGTGCAGACATTATTTATATGACTCAGGTAAAATAAAGTCGTATAAATATGGTCTCCCTATTATATCTATAGGCAATATAACGGTGGGTGGAACAGGGAAAACTCCACATGCAGAGCTTATCATAAGTGAGCTCCTCTCACAAGGTCATAAGGTAGCACTGGTATCCAGAGGTTACGGAAGGAAGACCAAAGGATTCAAGCTTGTGGAGGTGGATGACAATTATATAAATGTGGGCGATGAGCCGCTTCAGATAAAAAGGAAGTTCCCGTCAGTGACAGTCGCAGTAGATGCTTCCAGACAGAGGGCAATAGAGACGCTCCTATCACTTCCAGATGGGGACAGACCTTCCATCATTGTCCTTGATGATGCTTTTCAGCACCGAAAAATAGTTCCTTCCATATCGGTGGTCCTTGTTGATTATAGCAGACCCATATTTCAGGATATGCTATTGCCTATAGGTAGGCTGAGGGATCTCCCGACAAGAATATCCGCTGCTGATATTGTTATAGTGACTAAAGTCCCATGGTACGATGAATCTCCTGACGAAGAACAGTGGAGGAGAAGACTCCACTTAAGGGTTGACCAGAAACTTTATTTTTCCAAGATAGAGTACTGTGATATGCACCCCGTCTTCCCGGGTGATGTGGAGAGCAGATATCTATACTCTCCCAAAAGTATTCTTTTTACAGGGATAGCAAATGACAAGCCATTTATAGATTATTTGGTTGGTAAATATCAGGTGGCAGGTGTTTTGAAGTTCCCTGACCACAAAAATTATACAAGTGGCAACATTTCCAGGATTGCTTCATTGTCTGCCCAGTATCCCACTGCAGCCATCATTACCACAGAGAAGGATGCGCAACGTTTGAGACACAATCAGTTCGTACCTCAAGAGCTTAAGAAAAAACTTTTCTATCTCGAGATAAAGATCAGTATTTTATAAGAAAAAGAGCGCCCCGAAGGACGCTCTTAATTATATAAGGTATGTAGTATCTACTACCAACCTGAAGTCGGAGGCCAAGCGGTCTTAGGAAGACAAGAGAGACTAACAACTCCTTGGCTCACAGAACGACATGGCTACGATCCGACTTTATCTCGAGATAAAGATCAGTATTTTATAAGAAAAAGAGCGCCCCGAAGGACGCTCTTAATTATATAAGGTATGTAGTATCTACTACCAACCTG
>JAZRHK010000136.1:0-62744 GCA_045644725.1 Candidatus Coprenecus sp.
GATAGCTGCAATAGCCTCTTCCTCTGTATCGCATGCGAAGTGGGCAACACCAGATTTTGAAGCGTGAACAGAAGCGCCACCAAGTTGTTCCTGGGTAACTTTCTCACCAAGTACCTGTTGTACTACAGCAGGACCTGTCAAGAACATATAGCTGGTACCTTTGGTCATGATGTTGAAGTCGGTAAGGGCTGGAGAATATACAGCACCACCTGCGCAAGGACCAAGGATAGCAGAAATCTGAGGAACAACACCAGATGCAAGGATGTTTCTTTCGAAGATCTCAGCATAACCTGCAAGTGCGTTAACACCTTCCTGGATACGTGCTCCACCTGAGTCGTTAAGACCGATGATAGGGGCACCCATCTTCATAGCCTGATCCATAACTTTACAGATCTTCATTGCAAGGGTCTCAGAAAGTGAACCGCCGAATACGGTGAAATCCTGTGCAAATACGTAAACCAATCTGCCGTCTACTGTACCGTAACCTGTTACAACGCCATCACCAAGGAATGTAGTTTTCTCCATTCCGAAGTTAGTACAACGGTGAGTCACGAACATATCGAATTCCTCGAAGCTACCTTCGTCAAGAAGCATCTGGATTCTTTCGCGAGCTGTGAATTTACCTTTTTCGTGCTGAGAGTCGATTCTTTTTTGACCACCACCAAGGCGAGCCTTTTCACGAAGTTCAATCAGCGCTTTAACTTGTTCAAGTTGTTTGCTCATAGTATCTGATTTTATATTGTTGTTTTATTTGGTTTCGTTAGGGTTTTCACAAAGTTCAGTAAGAACACCTACAGTTGATTTTGGATGAAGGAATGCGATGTTAAGACCTTCAGCACCTTTACGAGGAGCTTTGTCGATAAGTTTTACACCTTTGCCCTCAAGTTCTACAAGTGCATTCTGAACACCGTCAGCTACAGAGAATGCGATGTGGTGGATACCCTCACCTCTTTTCTCGATAAAGCTAGCGATAGTTCCGTCAGGAGATGTGCTTTCCAAAAGCTCAATTTTGGTTTGACCGATTTTCAAGAATGCGGTTTTAACTTTTTGGTCAGCTACTTCTTCGATAGCGTAGCATTTTAGGCCAAGAACGTTTTCATAATATGGAAGTGCCTCGTCGATAGATTTGACAGCGATTCCAATGTGTTCGATGTGCGATAAGTTCATAATGCTTTATTTTATATAATTGTATTTGTAGTTTGATTATTCTGCCATTGACATTGTGTGATATACGTTCTGTACATCATCATCGTCCTCTATTTTGGCAAGGAGTTTTTCCACTGCCTCTTTCTGCTCTCCGATAAGAGATTTCAAAGGTACATTTGGTATCCTTTCGAAACCACCTGAGATAAGTTCGAAGCCGTTCTCCTCGATGTATTTTTGGATGGCACCATAAGAGCCGAAATCACCGTAGATAACAATCTGTTTTACTACAGTGCCGTCTTCTTTCTCGTCCTCATCCATATATACCTCATCAACGCCAAGGTCGATAAGTTCAAGCTCAAGCTCTTCAAGATCGACAGGCTTGTCACCTTTTACCTTGAAAACAGATTTGTGGTCAAACATAAACTCTACACTGCCTTGAGTGCCAAGTGCACCCCCAAATTTGGTAAAGTAGCTGCGGATGTTTGCTACAGTTCTGTTGTTGTTGTCGGTAGCGGTCTCAACAAGGATTGCGATACCGTGAGGACCGTAGCCTTCGTATACAAGCTCCTTGTAATCGCTCTGGTCTTTCTCTACAGCCCTCTTGATAGCCCTTTCGATATTCTCTTTAGGCATATTCTCAGAACGGGCGTTCTGGATAAGGGTCCTCAGACGTGGGTTATTTGCTGGATCTGTACCGCCAGCTTTTGCTGCGATGGTGATCTCTTTTCCGATTCTGGTGAAAACGCGGGCCATGTTGCCCCAACGTTTGAATTTACGTTCTTTTCTGAACTCAAATGCTCTTCCCATACCTTAAATAATAGTAGTGTTAGCTTATTTTACTTGAATTCTGTTGATGTATTTCTCCACTTCGTACCCTTCCAGTGTCTGAGGGTAATCTTTTTTGATTCTCTCATATAGAGAAAGTGCTTTGGCGTTGTCACCAATTTCCTCTGCGATAAGGCCTGCTTTGAGAAGATAACCGGCAGCATAAGCATTATTTGCGTAGTTTGCAGCTTTCTCGTATTGGGCAAGAGCCGATTTGTAATCCTCTTTCATGGCATAAGCATCACCAATAAGGCAGATGACTCTTGCTGCCATAATCTCATCTTTTGAATTGTATTTCTTCAAATATGAAATGGCGTTCTCTGCATTGCCTAGCTGAAGCTCGCAGATGCCGGCATACAAGTAAACTGCAGCACCGCCCTTTTTGCCATATTCGTCAATGATCTGTGCAAAGCCAAGTGCGTTTCCGTCACCGTTCAAAGCCTCTTCGAAAATTCCTGCACGGAAATATTGCTCAGCCACGAATGTCTGGTTGGCAGCTTCTGCTTTCATGGGTTTTACATAGAACTGGATAATGGCCAAAATTACAACTGCCACTGCTACTGCTGCAGCACATACGATGGTCAGTTTTTTACCGTTTTCCTTGAAAAAAAGTTCAGCTTTAGATACAGCTTCACCAACGTTTGGTGCTGTCTCAATGTTCTGATTTTTAGATTGTTTAGTCATTGTTATGGATTTTAATATTATTTGCCAAAATTTTATCACGCAAATATAGCAAAAACCAATGGAACTAACCTAATATTAAATTAATAATTTTATCAACAATTTCTTATCTTCGCACTCAAATAGACAGGTAATGTACATTAAAAGGATTATACTTTCAAACTTTAAGAATATACAGTCGGCAGACTTGACTTTCTCTCCGAGAATAAATTGCATATATGGTGATAACGGTGAGGGAAAGACCAATTTGCTGGATGCTGTCCACTACTTGTCGATGACCAAGAGCTTTCTTCAGTCATCTGACAGATTTACATATACTTACGGTTCGCAGGAGGCGGCGCTTTGCGGCTACTATGATATGGGAGGATATGAAGACAAGATATCTGTTTGCGTCAAATCTTCAGGTGAAAAAACAGTGAAGAAAAATGATAAGAACTACCCTAAAATTTCGGAACATATAGGGCATGTTCCGGTAGTGGTGATATCTCCGTCTGATACATCTCTGATAAATGATTCTGGAGAGGAGAGGCGAAGATTCATGAATATTGTACTCTCACAGACAGATCCACAGTACTTGCGGGCCATACAGGGGTACAACAGGGTTTTACAGCAGAGAAACAAACTTCTTAAAGCCGAGGTTGCCCCTTCAAAAATACTCCTTGAGGCTTTCTCTCTCCAGCTTCAGAGGGATGGTGATTACATATTCAGGAAGAGGGGGGAGTTGGCTGATGAATTGAATCAGTTGTCGGCATATTTTTACAATATTCTTTCGGATGCTAAGGAGAGTGTCTCACTCGAGTACATTTCTGATCTCAAAAAAGGTACGATGAATGAACTGCTGGATAGCTCATACAGCAGGGATATAGCTCTGAAATATACCTCTGTAGGTATCCAGAAGGACGATTATGACTTTCTTATGAATGGTTATCCCATGAAGAAATGCTCCTCTCAAGGACAGCAGAAAACCTTCCTTATATCTTTGAAGCTTGCACAGCTTTCTATGATGAAAAAGAGGTACGGATTTTCTCCAATTCTCCTCCTTGACGATGTTTTCGACAAGCTTGATATGAAGAGGGTGGAGCTCCTCATAAGTATGGTTTTGAGAGAAGGCTTTGGCCAGCTTTTTGTTACAGATTCCAATAAGGTAAGAGTGTCTGACCTGGTGAGGAAACTTGATAGTGAATGCAGATTCTACACGGTTACAAAAGGTGAATTTGTCCAGATTTGATTATGAAGAGGGTGGATCCTATAATGTTGGATGAACTTGTGGCTGTTTTTACCCGAAGGCTGGGTATAGACGGCGACCTCAAGAGGGTGCGTGTGTATCAGGCATGGGATGATGTTGTGGGGTTAAGGGTTGCAAAGGCTACCGCCAAAAAGTTTTACAGGGACAAGGACAGGATACTCTTCATTACCATGAACTCCTCTCCCTTGGCAAACCAGCTCTATTTCCAGTCGGAGCTCATAAAGAGGAGGCTGAATGAAGAACTCAAGGAAGAATTGATCAATAAAGTGGTAATCAGATGATAAAGGTAGTTGCAGATATTGATATCCCCTATTTGAAGGGTGTGCTTGAACCTTTTGCGCAGGTGGTGTATATGAAAGGGAAGGAGATTGGCTGTGCGGCTGTCAAGGATGCCGACGCTCTTTTTGTCAGGACACGCACCAATTGCAACAGCGCTCTTTTAGAGGGTTCCGCAGTGCAGTTCATTTCGTCTGCCACCATCGGTACAGATCATATCGATCTTGATTATCTCGCTTCGCGCAATATAGCATTTGCCAATGCTCCGGGGTGCAATGCCGGAGGAGTGATGCAGTATGTTCACACGGCCCTATTTGCTGTTGCCTCAGCCAAAGGTATCGAACTTCAGGGGAAGACCTTAGGTGTTATAGGTGTGGGTAATACAGGAGGGAAGGTGGCTTCCCTTGGAGAGTATCTGGGGTTCAGGGTGCTGCGCAATGACCCTCCGAAAGAGGCAGTGTCAGAGGATAAAAGCCTCTATTGTCCATTGGAATACCTTCTTGGAAATTCCGATATTGTAACAATGCATGTGCCTCTTGACAAAACCACCCGTTCCATGGCAGGGGAGGAGTTCTTCTCCAGAATCAGGCCCGGTTCCATTTTTATAAATGCCTCGCGAGGAGAGGTGGTGTGTGATGGTGCACTTCTGACCAAAAGGGGGGAGCTGGCCGCTCTGGTCCTTGATGTGTGGAATGGTGAGCCAGGTGCAATACCACAGGCACTTATTGATGCAGCTGATATTGCTACTCCTCATATTGCAGGCTATTCATACGAGGGGAAAATCAATGGTACTGCCATGTCTGTGCAGGCTTTTGCCAGACATTTCGGAATTGCAGAACTGATGGATTTTACCCCGGAACATACCCCTGTCCCGAAGGTGGAATTGCGTGCTCCCGATGGGACTCTTCTCCCTACCGGGGAGGTGGCAGCAAGACTGCTTGAAATGTTTCCGATATACGGGCTGGACAGTGCATTAAGGGGAAATCCTGCCTGTTTTGAGAAGATACGTTCAGAGTATAAATACAGGAGGGAGTTTGTATGGCAATAAAGAAAATTCTAACCCTATATGCAATGGCGCTTTTTGCGACTGCCGCACTGTTCGGACAGTCGGGAGCCGGCTATTTTTGCACTAGGGAGGGGGCATCATTGGAATATGTCCGCACAAAAGCTAACGGAGATGTGGAGTGGTATCACACTATGAAGGTAGTAGATGTGTTTGAAAATGAAGCTGATACCATTGTTCATTATACTTCCCATATGCTGAATCATAAGGGGAAGCCTGTGTATGGTGATACCCCTGTTGTCCTTACCGCTGTGGTCAATAGCAGTGGTGTAGCCCTGAATGTCTCGGAGTCAGTGGCTGCTGTAATCAGGACACTGCTCCCGAACAATGCCAAAATCGTGTCAGAGGGTGGACACTCTTTCCTCCCTTCAGATATGGCCCCAGGTGATACCCTTCCAGACATCTCTTCTTATGTGAAAGTTTACGGAATGGGGATGAATGTTACTGTTTATGACCGGCAGGTGTTGCGTTTTGAAACAATCACAACACCGGCAGGCAGTTTTGATTGTATAGTGGTGAGGGAGACCAAGCTGGAGAAAGGACTTGGTCGCCACAGACACACTACAGCATATACTTGGTATGTCCCTAGTATAGGGATGGTCAGACACGATACTCACGATACAAACCTTCGTCTCCTTACCTCAGAGGTCCTTACTGCGATCCGATAAACTTTATCCTGAAGCAACAGCTTTTTCCGTAGCTGTTTTCAAAAACATCTGTGTTGAGCTCCATCGTGATGACAGATATATTGTCATGCAGCGCCATGGACCTTTGGGTGACAGATACCCCTTTCAATTTGGGGAAGTTGGGGAAATCATCATTGTAACTGACAGATGAACCGCTCATTCTGAAGTGGTCCCTCACATTTGAGAAGGTTGTTTCGTCGTAGTGGAAGCCTTGGTCTACGATATATATGTTCTCAATAACAATCTTCTCCTCCGTTTCTTTGGGTATAAATTCAAGGAATTCAATCCTGAGTGTATCTTTTGGAACATGGCACTCGAATATGCGGGTTATTTTGCTGATGCCGTCCCCTTCCCCGTTGTGCTCTATCATGGGAAAATATCTGTCCAATCCGTTTATTTTGAGGTGAAGACCGGTGTTGCTGTAAAGCTGGGACATGAATTCACAATTTTCAGATTTGTTGTCATATGTGGCAGTAATTATCCCTTCCCCATCTCTGATATAATCTATATAGCAGCTTTTCCCATTGTCGATAGGTGTGAGTTTTACTATGTCATGAGGTTCCGAAGACCAGTCAATCCCATCGGGAATGTTGTCTCCAATGGTGTTGATGGTTGCACCCTGGTCTGAAGTGATGAGTGTTCTGTGTGTGTCGATCCCCCAGTTGTACTCTTTTCTGGAGATTAGCCTGTCTGTCCAAAGACATGACTGGCATACAAGGGTGGCAATCAATGCAAAGATTATTTTATTCATATTTCCAATTTGTTGTCACATTGAGCCATTTTGGGGATTGCCTTATGAAAAAATATCCGGAGTTGTCCATTTTCAGTGCGATCCCGTCGGTTCCGGTAGATGTTATGCTTCCATCCTGATTCTTAAGATGACTTATTGGAGCAATACGGTCCTTTATGCTTTTTTCAGGATAGGGCTCATTGGCAGGATTGTATTTGAAAGAGAACTGGCTCATGCCGGATATCTCCTCAGGTTCATTTGAGGGTCCGCTCAGATAATTGTAGCCAAAATAGCTGTTTGTCATTACTATCCTGAAAAGCGGCTCTCTGGTGAAGTTGAATACCCATTCCGGATGAGTGTTGAGCATCTTCCAGGACAAGTCGGACCATTGGGAGAGTATCTCATAGTCTCCTGTTACCTCGTCTTTTCCCTTGTCAAAACTATTGAAGTCTGCTGACAGTGCATATTCAAGATACAGGTATACATCTACTTGGATTCTATTGGACATATAGTCGCCTGTTTTAGCTTGGAGGTAGTATCTTCCAGATGCGTTGTTTTTTGCTTTCAATGCATTTGATGCAGATATCTCAAAATAATCTGAAAATGCTACTTGCTGATTGTTGGAATCGTAGACAAGCCACTCTATGGAAGCAGAAGGTTCACAATCTACGGTCAGAACAATAGAGCGGGGGAATCCCTCGATATTTGTAGTGGAGTTGTCGGGGTTGAGCAGTCTGTCGCCATTTGCAGATATTCTTATGGCTGGGAGTATCTCAATATTTGAGGTTGAATATGCACCTGTTATCGATTTTGCCATTATGGTAGCATGCCCTTCCTTTAATGGTGTTATTGTGCCATCTGAATCTATCGTTGCCAATTCGATATTGCTGCAAATCCATTCGTATCCGGCGTCAGAAGGGGCTAAGTGTGTCACAGTAGCCCTGCTTTGTGTTCCAACTCTCAATTTTTCAGCAGTTTCAATCGAAATGTTGCCGATATTGACCACTATATCCCTGTTACTCTCTTTTCCGTTCATTGATGCGGTGAGGGTATATCTTCCTATCTCTCCATTTCTGATGCCTCCATTGTAAAATGCAGTAAGTCTGTTTTCTTCCAGAGTAAGGCACTCTTCTCCGGATCTCCTGGCCAAGGAGAAAATGGGCGTTCCTGGAGGATTGGAGTGATACATGATGTTGTATGGAGTGTTGTAGCAGGGGTAGAGTATCGGTATCTCTTCCAGAGAGAAGCTTTTATCCGTTACAGTAATGGTGGCAAAGGCTGTCAGTCCTTTATCCTGTGTGGTTGCTGTTATTTTGCACACACCCTCCGAAATGGCAGTCACTTCACCTGTGGGGCTTACAGTGGCTGTGTTCGCATCGTCAGAACTCCAGAGGATAGACTTGTTGTTTGCCTCTGATGGGTATACTGTGGCGGTAAGCAGGGCATTTTCCCCTATGTACAGGTTAATGTTTTCCGGCGAGACAAATATGCTTTCCGGGTATATGTAGCTGTTGACGGTGATTTTACATTTCCCGGTAACGCAAGATCCATCATTTGCAGTCGCATAAATAGTGCATACACCGTCTGAAATGCTTGTTACTGTGCCGTTTTTGTCCACTGTTGCTATAGCTGGATTATCAGAATGCCATGATACGGAGTTGTTTTCAGCGTCGTCTGGGAGAACAACAGCTGTAAGGGGCAGATTCTCCCCGAGTCCGGTAAATGTGAGATCATTGGGGATGACCTCTATGGATGTGACAAGTTTTTTCAAGGAGGAAGTGTCTATTCTCCACGAGTCTTCATTTATCCCTTCACCAGAAAAAGTGGTGAGACAGGTGTACATTGTATTTCTGGTGATGTCGAAATTGTCAAGCAACCTCCCGTCATGCAAATAGTATCTGTAAATGAGATCCTCGTCGTATAGTTTGTCGGAGAGGTATTGTACAGTGAATTCTATGTATGTGCACAAATCTTTGTATCCGTCAGGAGGTATGTGGCTTCTCTGGTCGGTGTTTTCCGGAAGGAGGTCCCCTTGCATATTTTCAGGTATATAGAAGTCCAGCCCGGTGGTGTAGATAGGTAAAATGTCTGTCCCTTGTCTGCACTCTCCAACGGGGATTATATCTTCAGTAGAGGACGCTTTACCCTCCTGGAAGTATCCTACAGATTTATTTACATTTCTCAACCTTACCTGAGTTATATCAAAGGTTTTGACAGAAGGATCGAGATGAGTTTTGTCCACCTTCACTCTGAATTTGGATAACAGCCTGGAAAGTTCTATCTGCACGATATCCCCATTCTGGTATCTCTGCAAAGGAATCTTTGCGCTCATAGGGATACCTTTTTCAGTGCCGGACAACGAAGATGGGCCGTCAAAATGGGCCTGCAGGGAGCATATGGATTGCTCGTCGGCGACACTTTTTGAACTGGTCAGGTCTCCAGAATTTGCTATCGCGTAGATACTGAACTCAGAATTGTCGGTGATGGCCATTGTTATATTTTCAGACAGATTTGAACTGTAATATGAGTAGGCCAGCAGTCCGCAGGGATTGTACAGCAATATGTTTATGTCGGAAATATCCGTTTCATCCACTTGTGCTGGTTCACCTTTGGTGTGCGGGTCATGATGGACAAGTTGGAAATTCAAAAATCCGGTCGGGGCTTCCCCCTTATCTTTGTTTTGGCAGGAGGTGAGAACCGAAAGGAGTGTCAGGAAAATGAAAATTTTTCTTTTCATAGTCAGGTATTTTAGAATTTGAGGTCTATGTGTCCCATATCATCAAACTGGTCTATCCCAATTGATATTGACGGGAGAGATTGGTCGACTGTGATGTAAATGTCTTTTAATGAAGCGTCATTCATGGATATTCCTGCATCAGACAATTTGTCCATTATGGACGTCTCATATATGAGCTTTGTTTTATTCGGTTCTGCAGGGCCAGTGGCATAAATTTTCAATATCAGATGGCTGTCAATATTGTGTCTGGGGACCCTTGATGCGAAAAGGTAATAGTCTTCTTCATTTGTGGGCTCATGACAATTGGCAGGCCGGTGAAGGAATATGCCGTCTACCGCTCTTCCATCATTGGAATATCCTATTTTGTCACCCTCTATTTCAATATGTATTTTGCAGCTGTCCCTGCTTTTACCCAATATTTTAACTATGACCCCCAGATTGTTTTTAGTGACAGAAATTTTTTCATTTATCAGATCCCTTCTGTAGTCAACTTGTGAAAAATGGGTGAATATGTTGTCAGATGGATAACCTGATGGAATTATATAGCCGTTGTCATATAAAGAGGTGTCCATGTTGCCGTAGACGGCAAGATGTCCATCTCCTCGAGGAATGGCAATCTCATATTCCTCTTTGAAATTTTCTTTGCGGATGGTCTCAATATAAGTGGTCCCGTCCTGATACTCGAGAACCATATACAGGCTGTCTACCTCATTTGGGGTATCCGAGAGATCCAGAGACATATATGCAGGGCACTTGTCGCGGTCTTCAAATATGCAGGATGTCAAAATGAGTATGAGAAAAGCTATTGTTGTCTGATATGCTTTCATGTCAGAATTCCTTGTTGAAATGTGGGATTATGGCCCAGTCGCTTACACTTATCGAGAGCTCCAGTGAGCCTGGTGTCAAGGGTATGTTGGGATCCAGTGACCCCGGTTTTGTTATAGTTACACCATAACTGTAAGAGGTGTTGCGCCTTACCCCATAGTGCCCACTTTCAATACTGTATCCGTATCCTGTCTGGTTGACCAGAATAGGGTAGTAGTAAGTTGTCCCCCCAAGATCCCCCTGGATAACCATTTTTGTGCAATTGGAAACATTGTCTGTTTCATTTGAATAGCAGTAAAAGTTATGGACCGTATTGTTGCCGGTGTCATTTATCTCACCCTCCAGTGGCTTGAAAATCAAATTTGGCTCTTTAGTGCCGTTGGTATCTTTACCTACAAGTTTGGTGTAGTTGTATATGAGAGGTGTTTCGGGGGATTGGGCATTGTTGTATATTGTTTTCTGTGCATGTGCATTTACCAGGTACAGTTTGACATTTGACAATGTCATCCCTTCGAGCGGGGTTCCTTCAAACTCAGTTCTGATGGAGGTGACCGATATTCTGGAGATGTGCCGTTTGACAGTAAGGGATACGGATGATGTTGCCCCCAGAGTCTCCTCGATCTGGCCGTACATAGTAAAAGAGCCAATAAACTCATTGCTGAGATTTGTATACAAATTGCGAAATGTGGTCAGATCTGTAACGCCATTGAAAGTGTCCATATGTCCGTTCACAATTACGCATATTGTTTTTGGACCTGTTGTGGTAGTGATGGTGATATCATCCAGATCGTTGCCACTAAATCTTTTGTATGTCTCCAGTTTCTGGTAGTCTGCGGAGGAGGGTGCTGTATTGCGGAATATAAAGACATCTGCTGTGTTTATGGTATTGTCACTGATCTCAGAAACTGTTCCGGCTTTTGTCTGGTCTGAAGCCAATGATAGTGTTAGGGTGGATGGGTTTTGCCCGATGCATGGGATGCATGGCTTTTGGCAGGATGTCATAAAGGTGGTGATGGTGCATGCGATAGTGCTGATAATAAATAATTTTTTCATAATGCTAGTTGATGTTTAATTGGCTGTTTTCTTCCAGGTTGAGATTGTATTTTTTTATAAGATGATTTATTTCCGGGTCAAGGTTTGCTCTGAATCTCATCGATTTGTCTTTGGCCAAGCTGTTGATGTACCACTCAATAGCTCTTTTTTCATCGCCCTCTCTTGCAGAGATTAGGGCCAGCATGTAGTCCCTTTTTGCAGATGCCGGGAGTTTTTCAAGGATGTTTTTTGCGGGAGTGTCATTGTCCGTACACAGATAGGCTACAGCTGTATTCAAGTCATCATAGTGACAGAGATGCATGATGGCCCTTTCGTAATATCTCCCCTTTAGTGCAGTTATCCCCTCTGAGTAATAAGTGTCATGTTCATGAGTGGTATGTGGTTCCAGTAGTGTGGATATGCTTGATATGTAGAATGTGAGTGGTTTACCTTGGGGAATGGAGTATAGACTTTCACCATCTTTCATGATCTCTCCGTCTATGTTTATTTCCACTTTCCTCAAATCCGGTTTTGTGTCTATTGTTTCAGTATAGCAGTATGAGAAGTCATTAGGATGGGTTATTATTGTATCCAACCTGATCATTTGTCCGGAAGCATTCTCATTCTTGATATATCTGTCAAATGCCTTAGGGGCATTTTCTGTCCTATGATTGTTTCTTCCTATCTTCAATTTCTTTTCATAGTAGTCAAGTACCTCCCTGTATGATATGTCATATAGTCCATGGATTTTTTCCGGTGATATTATGGATGTGTCTTTTTTTAGTGCCGATAACGTGGGTATATTGCGCTCTATGAAAATCTCTACAAGTTTCTGATATCTCAGTTGGGTGCTGTCTGTTATTATGCCGGAGAGATATTTTGAATACAGTTCGTAGCCTCTGATCTGTTCGCGGCGGTAGTCTATGCCGGTAACATGAATAGGGTCCAGATCAATGGTGTCTCCAAGGGCGATAATTCGTGGCTTGAATCTGAGCTGCCATCCTGGATCCTGAAGTTTTGCGGGAATATGTATATCAAAGGTCAATTTTATTTTTCCGTTCCTCTCTGCGATGTTCTTGAATTTGGCATTGACAACCACTCCGGACAAATTCTGTGTACCGCAAATGTTCCCGGAAGAATCGGTAGTGCTGCTCATCAAGTGGAGTTTCTCCCCATTGATTCCTCTTACAGTCAGTGTGTCTGATGTTTCATTGGATGAGAGTACTTCATTTTTGAACTCTCGTATATCTCCATCTGAGACATTGATTTCTGTTGCGGTTTTTGAGTTTCTCAAATCCTGTATCTTTCCGTAAGTGCCGCAGCTGCCCAGTAGAACGGCGGCTGTGAAGTATAGTGTGATTTTTTTCATGATGTAGTACTAAAATGTGTATACGATGGATATGTTGATATTGTTCGGCATCAGGAAAAGTTTCCGGGACTCTCCAACAAGTTTTCCGCATCGGGGGGAAATGTATGTTTTGTACTTTTTCCATCCGCCCCAGCCCCCAAGGCCGAACTCCATATTTATGCTTTTTGTCAGCATAAGGGAGTAGCCTGCCTGGATTCCAGCCCCGATAGCGTCACCTTCTTCTGTCAAGGGGCTCAGTATTCCTCCGTGGTTGTATCTTGAATATTGGATACCGAAGCTGTAAAACCACCCGGAGTATACGTACCAGCTCCAATATCTCGCATTCAGTGAGCCTGTCAGCTGCTTGTTCTGGAAAGGTCGTGAAGATATGTTCCTGTCAATGGCATTGTATCTCCCTTCCAGGTGAAGACTCCAGTGACGGTTGAGGCTCATCCCTATATTGATGTTAGGTGTGAGAAAATTGAGGTATCCTAAGGTGTTGGTCCCGATGGATACGCGGTTTTCGGCTCCGTGAAGGGTTGGGGTGGCGAAGACCAGTAGGAGGAAAATTAGGATAGTCTTTCTTGTCTGCATCTTTTTTTTGTGCAAATGAAAGGGATTGTCATTTGAAGGAGAGACATATCCAACAACACTTTTGGAGTTGTTTTGGAAAAACTGAATTTTAAAAATGTGTATTTTTTTCAGAATTGTATATTATTGGCTAACTTTACGGGATAATTCTAAAAAATAATCGGTTATGACAATTGAACAGCAACTCGAGAACTATAAAAAAGGTTTTCCATATCTTAAAGTGATCTCAGCAGCGACACCTGCAAGGGGTATTCTGGTACTCAATGAAGAAGAGAAGAAAAAAGCATTGGAGGTCTGCAATGCATTCAAAGGATCAATAGTGAAGTTTGTCCCTGCATCAGGTGCGGCATCACGTATGTTCAAGGATTTGTTTGAGGCGAAGGATGCATTGGAGGCAGGACAGGAGGTGGCAGAGGGGTCACCTGCCGGTAAATTCCTGGCAAATGTGGAGAAATTCCCATTCTATTGCCCTGAGAAGTTTGCCGGAAAAGATTCAAAGGGTGTTCTGGAGACTGTTCTTACCGAGAAAGGACTCAATTATGGTGCCAAGCCCAAAGGCCAGCTTCTCTTCCACAGTTATCCCCAGGAGGTCCGTACCGCTTTTGAGGAGCATCTTGTAGAGGGTGCCATGTATGCCAAGACTGAGGGTTCGGATGTGGTAAAAATGCATTTCACTGTATCGCCTGAGCATATGGACGGTTTTGTTGCATTGCTTGACAGTGTGAAAGCGAAATATGAGGAGAGGTTCGGCTGCCAGTACCATATCTCTTTCTCTACCCAGAAGGCAGAGACAGATATGATTGCTGTAAATGAAGACAATACTCCATTCCTTAAGGAGGATGGCCAGCCCCTTTTCCGCCCGGGTGGACACGGCGCACTTCTAAGTAACCTCAATGATACTGCAGGTGATGTGGTAGTGGTCAAAAATATTGACAATGTGGTCAAGGAGGGTCTCATCTCAGAGACAGTGAACTGGAAGAAGATCCTTATCGGTACCCTTCTCGATGTTCAGGGTAAGGTCTTTGAGTATCTCCGCAAGATGGATGCTTGCGAAGGTTGCTGCAAGGATCTTTGCGATGAGATAGAAAAATTCCTTGATGATACATTCTGCGTGAAGCTCCCTGCAGATCTCCCTGCAGAGAAACGTTGCGAATACATCCGTGGCAAACTTGACCGCCCTGTAAGGGTGTGTGGTATGGTCAAGAATGAGGGTGAGCCGGGTGGTGGCCCTTATGTTGTTTACGATTCGGACGGCTCGACTTCACTCCAGATCCTTGAGGGTGCGCAGCTCAATACCAAGGATGCTGCTGTCGAGGCACTTGTAAAGGATGCGACACACTTCAATCCTGTAGATCTTGTTTGTTCTTATGTGGATTATAAAGGTGGCAAGTTTGATTTGGGCCAATATACAGATCCCGCTACAGGTTTCATCAGTTCTAAGAGCTATCAGGGACGCAAGCTCAAAGCACAGGAGCTTCCAGGATTGTGGAACGGCTCTATGAGCAATTGGAATACCCTGTTTGTGGAGGTTCCTCTAATCACATTCAACCCTGTAAAAACTGTTCTTGACCTACTCAGAAAAGAACACTGTTCAGAGTAACCTTTGAAAAAAACCGATAAATTTTTACTTTTGCACGATTATTAAGAATTATTGTTATGTATACACTACCTATTGAAGCTTTCAATTCGATTGAAACCCCTTTCTACTATTATGATATGGATCTCCTTAGAGATACCTTGAATACCTACAATTCGCACCTTAACAAACATAACTACGTGGCCCACTATGCGGTGAAAGCAAATGCCGAGCAACGCATTATGGATGAGATCAAGAAAGCCGGCTTCGGTGTTGACTGTGTGAGCGGTAACGAGGTCAAACTTGCGATCAAGTACGGTTTTTCACCCGACAAGATTGTTTATGCAGGTGTTGGTAAAAGTGACAAGGAGATCAAGTATGCACTAAAAGCAGGTATCTACGCTTTCAATTGTGAATCTGTAGAGGAGATCAAAGTGATTGGTGAATTGGCAAAATCAATGGGTAAAGTGGCACATATCTCTATCAGAGTAAACCCTGATATTGATGCGCATACTCACAAATATATCAGTACTGGAAAGAAAGAGGATAAATTCGGTATTTCACCATGGATGTTTGAGGATGTGTTGAACACCATCCAGACTTCAGACCATCTTGAACTTATCGGTCTTCACTTCCATATCGGATCACAAATTACAGAACTTGGTGTATTCAAGACACTTTGCCAGAGAGTTGAGGACTTGCAGAAATGGTTCCTTGACAGAGGTGTTCTTGTTGAGAGTCTTGACCTTGGTGGTGGCCTTGGTGTTGACTATGTAGATCCAGTAGGCAATCCTATCGCAAGATTTGATGAATATTTTGATATCATCAGCAAAAACCTTATCGTTCGTCCTGGCCAGAGCGTTCACTTCGAACCAGGCCGTGCTATCGTAGCTCAATGTGGTACCCTTATCTCACGTGTCCTTTATGTGAAGAAAGGTAAAGGTATCAAATTCGCTATTCTGGATGCAGGTATGAATGACCTTATCAGACCAGCTCTATATCATGCTCACCACAAAATTGACAACTTGACATCAACCGGAAGAAAACTCAGATATGATGTTGTAGGTCCTGTTTGTGAATCTTCTGACTTCTGGGACAAGAAGATAGTTCTTCCAGAGACTAAGAGAGGTGACCTGATCGCTATCCGTTCTGCCGGTGCATACGGTCAGGTTATGGGTATGAGATATAACCAGAGAGATTTGGCAAAAGCATATTATTCAGACGATTTGAAAAAATAGTATATGTTCGAAAATCTATCAGAGAAGTTAGAGAGATCCTTCAAGATACTCAAGGGGCAGGGAAAGATTACAGAAATCAATGTGGCGGAGACTCTTAAAGAGGTCCGCCGCGCATTGCTTGATGCCGACGTAAGTTACAAAATTGCCAAGACATTTTGTGATGATGTCAAGAAGAAAGCTATAGGTCAGGATGTATTGACAGCAGTTCGTCCTGATCAGATGATGATCAAGATCGTTCACGACGAACTTGCGTCATTGATGGGTAGCGAGTTTTCCGACATAAATATTAAAGGTAATCCAGGTATAGTACTGGTGGCCGGTCTCCAGGGCTCCGGTAAAACTACCTTCTCGGGAAAATTGGCCCATAACTGCAAAACCAAACGAGGCCTCAAAGTTATGCTTGTAGCTGGTGACGTTTATCGTCCTGCAGCTATTGATCAGTTGAAGGTATTGGGAAGTCAGGTAGATGTTACCGTATACTCTGAAGAGGATTGTAAAGATCCTGTCAAAATCGCCAGAAATGCAGTATCCAAGGCAAAAGCCGAAGGGTACTCGTTGGTTATCGTCGATACAGCAGGACGTCTGGCTGTAGATGAGGAGATGATGGATGAGATCTCTGCAATCAAAGCAGCTGTCAATCCTACAGAAATCCTCTTTGTTGTGGACGCAATGACCGGTCAGGATGCAGTTGAAACAGCCAAGGCTTTCAATGACCGTCTTGATTTTGATGGTGTTGTTTTGACCAAGATGGATGGTGATACCCGTGGTGGTGCTGCCCTTTCCATCAAGGCAGTAGTTAACAAGCCTATCAAATTCATCAGCTCCGGTGAAAAAATGGAGGCTCTTGATGTCTTCCATCCTAAGAGAATTGCAGACCGTATCCTCGGTATGGGTGACGTGGTTACCCTTGTGGAGAAAGCTCAGGAGCAGTTCAATGAGGAGGAGGCACGCAAACTGCACAAGAAACTGGCTAAAGACCAGTTCACCCTCTCAGATTTTTATCAGCAGATCCAGCAGATCAAAAAGATGGGTAATATAAAAGATTTGGCTTCTATGATCCCTGGTATGGCAAAAGCCATCAAGGATGTGGATATCGACAATAATTCTTTCAAAAGCATTGAAGCCATAATTTTGTCCATGACCCTGGAAGAGAGGGAGAATCCTCAAATAATCAACGGCAGCAGACGCCGCAGGATCGCCCTCGGAAGCGGTACCACAGTAGTGGAGGTAAACAGACTTTTAAAACAATTTGAAGACACCCGTAAGATAATGAAGACAGTAGCTGGCGGAGGTATGAGAAACGCTATGCGCACTATGGGTGCTATGAGAAAAAGGAGATAGTCAAAATGATTCTACTTGATGGAAAAAAGACAGCCGAAGCTATAAAATTGCAGATTGCAGCTGAAGTGGCAGAGATGGTGGCCAAGGGGCTTCGCAGACCCAAACTGGTGGCAATTCTCGTAGGTGAGGATGGTGCCAGCAAGACCTATGTCAATAACAAGGAGAAGGCTTGCCATGATGTAGGTTTTGATTCTGAGGTGCTAAGGTATCCGGAGACCATATCAGAAGGTGATCTTTTGGACAAAATCAGGGAGATTAATGATGATAAAGGGGTGGACGGACTAATTGTTCAGTTGCCTCTTCCCAAACATATTGACGAGGACAAAGTGATAAATACCATAAGCCCTTTGAAGGATGTGGACGGGTTTCACGCTTCCAATGTGGGTAAAATGGTTCTGGGCGAGCCTTCTTTTGTGTCAGCTACTCCTTACGGGATTATGGCTATGTTGGAACACTACAATATTGATACTAAAGGAAAGCATTGTGTAGTCCTGGGAAGAAGCAATATAGTAGGTCGCCCTATAGCCAATCTCCTCTCCCTTAAAGGGAATCCCGGAGACTGCACAGTCACTATATGTCACAGCAGGACCCAAAATATTGAACAACATACCCGCATGGCAGATATTATTATTGCTGCTATCGGCATTCCTCACTTCCTTAAAGAGGATATGGTCAAGGAGGGTGCTGTCGTGGTGGATGTCGGCATCACCAGAGTCCCTGATGCCAGCAGACCAAAAGGTTACAGGATTGTGGGAGATGTGGACTTTGAAAATGTGGCCCCAAAATGTTCATATATCACCCCTGTTCCAGGTGGAGTAGGGCCGATGACAATAGTATCCCTGATGAGGAATACCCTTCAGGCAATGAAACAACACAAATAAATACGTAGTACCATATGAAACGTAGAGATTTCCTTAAAACAGCAATTATAGGCGCTGTAGCCGGTGCTGTCAAAGTTGATGGCAGTACTATACTTGCTGCTGACAAGAGTGCCAATTCAGAAGCACCGAATGACCTTGTAGCTGTAATGGGTGGAGAGCCCGCAGAGCTGTACCGTAAAGGTATTGAGGCAATGGGTGGGATGTCAAGATTTGTAAAGAAAGGTCAGAAAGTGGTTGTAAAACCAAATATAGGTTGGGACAAGACACCGGAATTTGGTGCCAATACCAATCCTGTTCTTGTCTCGGAGATTGTGAAGGATTGTCTTAAGGCCGGCGCTGCAGAGGTGGTGGTATTTGACCACACCTGCGACGAGTGGGAAGGTTGCTACAAGAACAGCGGTATCGCTGAAGCTGCCCAGAAGGCTGGTGCCAAAATTGCCTTCGCCCACGATGAGAAATATTACAGGGAGGTGTCACTTCCTCTGGCTGTAAATATGAAGAGTCCCAAGATTCACGAGGCCATCCTTGACTGTGATGTATGGATCAATGTTCCGGTCCTAAAGAATCACGGTGGTGCCAAGATGACCATATCGATGAAGAACTATATGGGTATTGTATGGGATAGAGGTTATCTCCACAGACACAATCTTCAGCAGTGTATTGCTGATGCCACCACTTATGAGAAAAGACCTGTACTCAATATTGTGGATGCTTACCGCATAATGACTCAGAATGGTCCTAAAGGTAAGAGTGTCAACGATGTACAGCTTGCAAAAGCCATCTTTATGTCGACAGACATCGTGGCTGTGGATACAGCTGCCACCAAGTTCTTCTCGCAGTACAAGGAGATGAGTCTGGAGAATCTTCCGTATCTCTCTATGGCGCAGAAGGTCAATGTGGGTACAATGGATATTGATTCACTGAAAGTAGAAAGAATTAAACTTTAATCCGATGTACAGGACTCTCAGATGGATTAGAGTAGGGGTGGCACTTATGACGCTCCTACTTTTTATACTGGCATTTACCTTCGTCGGTAGAGGCCTTGAAGGGATATTGGGCATTGCACGTTTCCAGTTTGTCCCGGCATTGGTCTCTTTCCTCAGTGGCGGTGCCTTTATCCTTGTTTTCTTCCTTGTTCTTACCCTCCTTTTCGGCAGGGTATACTGCTCATTGTTCTGCCCCCTCGGCATAATGCAGGATGGTGTGGCCAAGGTGGCGTCGTGGTTCAAATCCAAAAAGGGGAAGAGGTTCAAATACTCTAAGCCCCACACAGTGCTCAGGGTGACAATCTGTATTATCTCGTTTGCAGTGCTGGCAATCTTTGGAGCCAGGTTCTTCGCCTGGATTGACCCATATTCAAACTTTGGAAAAATTGCCACACAAATGGTAGATCCCATTTTTATTGGAATCAATAATTTGCTGGCCAAGATTTTCCCTGCTGCCGTCTTCCATCGCAGCTACTCTGCACTGGTATGGGGATCATTTGCCTTTGGTGCGGCATTCTGCCTGATAGTGGTGTTGATGAGCGCCTTCAGAGGCAGGCTCTATTGCAATACAATATGCCCTGTGGGTACATTATTGGGTTACCTCTCAAAGATATCTCTGTTTAAGCTTGCTATAGCAAAGGATGAGTGCATCAAATGCAATGCTTGTGTAAATGTCTGCAAATCGGAGTGTATTGATGCAAAGAGCGGTGAGGTGGATGAGAGCAGATGTGTGGTGTGTCTCAATTGTACCACAGTGTGCAAAAAGCACGGTTTGAAATTTGTACGCCGTTCTGAAATAAACAAAGATTCTGCCGGTAAGGACTCTGTATCGCAAGGTAGGCGGGAGGCTATAGGTGCTGTTGCCCTGTTGGGTGCCACAATGGTCGGAATGGGTCTTAAGAGACGCAATGAAACAGCTGCAGAGCCAGAGGAAATAAAGGGTATTATCCCTCCGGGCGGTGTCAGCCTTAAGCACTTGAAGAATCATTGTACTGCTTGTCAGGCGTGTGTGGAGGCTTGCCCGAACAGGATCATTTCACCTGCCTTTGGTGAATATGGTGCAGCAAATTTGATGCTCCCGGTCATCCATTACAAGAAGCAGTTCTGCGGATTCAACTGCAATGTCTGCAGCTCTGTGTGCCCAAATGGTGCCCTCAAGCCTCTATCTGTGGAGGAGAAACGTAAAGTGCAGATTGGCAGAGTGGAGTTCATTGCGAAGAACTGTATAGTATTTAAGCATAAAACAGACTGTGGCGCTTGTGATGAACACTGCCCTACAAAAGCGATCACCATGAAGGAGTGGAAAGGTCGCCCCGGGTTATATTTCCCTACTGTCAATCCTGATATGTGTATCGGTTGCGGAGGGTGTGAGTACGTTTGTCCAGAGTCTCCAAAAGCTATGGTAATCAGACCTCTGTCTGTGCATGGAGAGGCCATCCCACCAAAAGAGGATAAGCAGGAACAGAAGGTAGTGGACGATTTCGGATTCTAACAGATCAGTCCTCGAGTTCTTCCAGCAGATCAGGTCTAAGCTCTCGGGTGCGCTCGAGGGCTTTTTCTTCTTGCCACTGGCGGATAAGTTTTGTATTGCCCGAAAGGAGTACCTGAGGGACCTCCCAGCCGTTGAAGTTGGCGGGACGGGTGTAGATGGGAGGGGCGAGGAGACCATCCTGGAATGAGTCGCTCAAAGCGGACATCTCATCTGTTATCGCACCCGGTATGAGTCTTATGATGGAGTCGCAAATTACTGCAGCTGCAAGTTCTCCCCCGCTGAGCACATAACTTCCTATCGATATCTCCTTTGTTATCAGGTGTTCACGGATTCTGTGGTCGATACCCTTGTAGTGGCCGCAAAGGATTATTATGTTTTTTGCAATTGAGAGTGTATTGGCCATCGGCTGGTCCAGAAGTTCCCCATCCGGAGAGGTATAGATAACATAATCGTAGTCCCTCTGGGATGTGAGGTCGGTGATGGCACGGTAAAGCGGCTCTGGCATAATCACCATCCCGGCATCTCCTCCATAGGAATAGTCGTCGATCTGTTTATAGTTCCCCTTACCGTAGTCGTGGAGGTTTACGATGTTGATTTCCACCAGCCCTTTTTCCTTGGCTCTCTTGATTATTGAGTGGTTCAAAGGGCTTTCCAAAATGTCCGGCACAGCCGATATAATATCTATTCTCATAATGGTGCAAAATTAGAAAAAATAAATGTATATTTGCGGATTGTAATATGTTTACTAATGTAATTGACATCTACTATGAGCGAAGAAACTAAAATCACTGCTCCACAAGAGCAATTCGAGGAAGTTGCAGAACAAAATGTTCCAGTCCTTGAAACTACTGAAGAAATTATTGAGAACAATCAGACAGAGGAGGAAGTTTCTCTCATTAGCGAAGAGATCCTTCAAGACTTGGCTAATAAGAGTTTGAAAGACATTGTCACACTCTTTGAGTCCTTGGTCGGAAAAGGAGATCAGCAGGAGATGTACAAATACGCAGAACCTATTAAAGCCATTTTCTATAAAACTTTGAAGAAAGAGAAGATTGCAGCCGGTTTTCTTGCACCTGCAGAAGACGCAGTGGCAGAAGAGGAGCAGGAGGAAAAGGTTTCAGAAAACCCTTTTGCAGAGATAGAGAGAGGCTTCAAGGAGATCTATGCACAATATAAATCATTGAGGGGTACCCACCTCCAACAGGTGGAGAAACAAAAAGAGGAGAACTTCGAGGTAAAAAAACAGATCATCGAGGAGCTGAAGGCACTTGTTGAGACTCAGGAGGATATCACCACCACATTCCCCAAATTCAGATCACTGCAGACAAGATGGCGTGAGTCAGGCCCAGTTCCACAGGCTAAAGTAAAGGACATTTATGACAGCTATCAGCATTATGTGGAGATGTTCTATGACTATGTGAAGATCAATAATGAACTCCGTGACCTTGATTTCAAGAAGAATCTTGAGGCGAAGGTGGCTCTTTGCGAGAAGGCAGAGGCCCTTATCGATGAAGAGAATGTGGTAAATGCATTTGCTGTGCTTCAGAAACTTCACGAAGAGTGGAAAGAGTTCGGTCCTGTAGAGAAAGAGCACAGGGAGGCTATCTGGGAGAGATTCAAAGTGGCTACTTCACAGGTAAACAAAAAGCACCAGGCATATTTCGAGAAGATAAAAGCTGACCAGAAAGTAAATCTTGCAGCCAAGACACTTCTTTGTGAGAAAGCAGAGGAGATCGCTTCACGCGAGGTGGCTGAATCAAATACCTGGAACGAATACTCAAAAGAACTTGAGGGACTTCAGAAAGAGTGGAAGACCATCGGTTTTGCATCCAAGAAGGACAATCAGAAGATTTATGACCGTTTCAGAGCAGCGTGTGATTTGTTCTACAACAGAAAGAGGGAGTATTATTCTCAATTCAAGGATCAGATGACCCGCAATATGGAACAGAAAATTTCCCTTTGCGAGCAGGCTGAGGCTATGAAGGAGAGCACAGACTGGAAAAAGACCACTGAAGACCTTATCAATCTTCAGAAACAGTGGAAGGAGATCGGTCCTGTGTCACGCAAGAAATCTGACCAGATATGGAACAGATTCAGAGCTGCCTGTGACTATTTCTTCGACAATAAAGAGAAAAATTACGGCGGAGTTGATCCACAATATGTGGAGAACCTGAACAAGAAGCTTGCCCTTATCGAGGAGATTAAAGCATATGAACCTGCTGACAGGGCTTCTGATGCTGAAGCTATGAAGGATTTCGCTGCAAGATGGAATGGGATCGGTTTTGTTCCATTCAAGGAGAAAGAGAAGATTCAGGCTCAGTATAAAGAGGCAATGGATTCAAAATTCCATGGAATGTCCCGCAACAGAAGGGGTGGCAAAGATGGTGGCAGAGGTCAGAAAGAGGTTAATCCTGTTCGTGCTGAGCGCGAAAAACTGGTTCAGAAATTCCGTAAGAAAGAGTCAGAAATTGCCACATATGAGAACAATATCGGTTTCTTTGCAAGCTCAAAGAATGCTGATGCCCTTGTGAGGGAATTTACCAAGAAGATTGAGGAGGCTAAAGCTGAGTTGGCCGAACTTGAAGAGAAGATTAAAGAGATTGACAATCAATTTGAATAACAGATAGACATGAACAAGAATACCTTTATCGGTATGCTCCTTATCGGTGCGATACTGATTGGTTTTAGCATTTACAATTCAAAACAGTTCGAGAAGCAGAGAGCTTACCAGATGGAGCAGGACTCCATCGCACAGGTAAGGGCGCTCGAGTATGCTGCCGAGATGGCAGCGAAAGCAGAGGCAGAGGGGGCTGCAGTTGCTGCAGACCCATCAAAGGGGCAGTACTCATACACTTATAAGGATTCGTTGCTTGAAGCAGCCCACAAAGCCACTGCAGAGATTTATACATTGGAGAACGACAAGATCAAGGCTGATTATACCACCAGAGGCGGTCAGGTATATCAGGTGGAGATAAAGGATTATTATACCTACGATAGCCTTGCTCTAAATCTGGTAAAGGGTGGTCAGAGTGATTTCGGTGTAGAGTTCTACTCGCACCAGATGATCAATACTAAGAACTTCACCTATTCATTGGTCTCTCACAATGATTCCTCTTTGGTGATGAGACTCAATTTTGATGAGGATTCTTACATTGAACACGTATACTCGCTCCCTTCGGAGAGTTATCTGGTCAATTTCGACTTCAGACTCGTGAATATGGAGCAATATATTTCACAAAATGCCACTCAGTTTGATGTGGACTGGAGATTGAATATTCCAAGACTCGAAAAAGGTTACGACAACGAAAGGAACTACTCTACCATCGATTTCAGATATCCAGGCGATGAGGTGGAGAATCTTGGATTGAGAAGGGAGTCTTCTTCAAAGGAGATTACCACCAAACTCTCATGGTTCGCTTTCCAGCAGCAGTTCTTCTCTGCGATCCTCAGAGCCAAAAACGACTTCACTTCAGGTAACCTATCTTACGCTTTCTTCAAGGAGAATGACCCTACAAACAACCTTATGCAGTGCCACGCAAATATGGAGGTGGCATACAATCCTGAGGGAAGTGTGGTGACAATTCCATTCGAGTTCTATTTCGGTCCAAACCACTTTCGTACATTGAGAGGGTATGATCAGGAGTATGAGAAGATTATCCCACTTGGCGGATGGCTTGTAAACTGGATCAACAGGATTGTAATCATCCCTACATTTGACCTTTTGAGCAAATTCATCGGCAATTTCGGTATCATCATCCTTCTGATGACCATTATGCTGAAGATAGTCATATCACCTTTCACCATCAAATCTTTTGCTTCATCTGCGAAAATGAGGGTGATCAAACCTGAGATTGACAAGATCAATGCGAAATATCCAAAACAGGAGGATGCCCTTAAGAAACAACAGGCTATGCAGGAACTATACAAGGCGAGTGGTGTAAGTATGTTCGGAGGCTGTCTCCCTATGCTCTTCCAGTTCCCTATCCTATTTGCGATGTTCCGTTTCTTCCCAGCATCTATTGAGCTTCGTCAGCAGTCATTCCTTTGGGTTGATGACTTGAGCGCATACGACTCAATCATTGATCTTCCATTCAAATTGCCTTTGTATGGTGATCACGTCAGCCTCTTTGCGATACTCGTAGCAGTAACCATGTATTTCTACTCTAAGGCAATGCTTAACCAGCAGGGCGATACTGCCAATATGATGCCCGGTATGAAAGCTATGCAGCTTTATTTTATGCCTATCATGATGTTGTTCATATGTAACAACCTCTCAAGTGCATTGAGTTACTACTATATGCTTTCAAACCTTATCACTATGGGGTTGACTTGGGTGATTCGCAAATTTTTTGTGGATGAAGAGAAGATTTTGGCTCAGATTCAGGCAAGCAAGGCTAAAGCCAAAACCAAACCAAAATCAAAATTCCAGCAGAGACTTGAAGAGGCTGCAAAAGCACAGCAGGAGATGCTCAAACAGCAGCAAGCCCAACAAAGACGCAAATAAATGGGTATAGCAGAGAATATACTTCAAATCAATAAGGAACTGCCGCCATCGACCAAGTTGGTGGCAGTTTCCAAATTCAAACCTGCCGAAGCTGTTCAGGAGGCTTACGATGCAGGACAGAGGGTCTTTGCGGAGAGCCGTCCTCAGGAACTGAAGACGAAGGTGGTGATTCTTCCCAAAGATATTGAGTGGCACTTCATAGGTCATCTTCAGACCAATAAGATCAAGATGGTAGTGCCATATACCAAACTCATTCACTCTATTGATTCTGAGAGACTCCTTCTGGAGGTGGCTGATTATGCCAGGAAACATGGTTACCATACTGACCTTCTCCTGGAACTTTTTATCGCACAGGAGGAGTCCAAACAAGGTTTCTCTGCTGATGAGATTCTGGACCTCTTTGACAGGGTATCTTCAGATCCCCATCTTCAGGAAAGACTCTCCAGTGTCACTTTCAAGGGGCTTATGGGTATGGCGTCCTTTGTCGATGATGAGACTCAGATCAGAGCAGAGTTCTCAAAGATTACAACTTTAATGGACGAAATAAAAAAGAGAAGCTATCCATTCCTGAACAACTTCTCTGAACTCTCTTTCGGAATGTCCGGTGATTACCACATCGCAGCCCAGATGGGTAGCACTATGGTCCGTATCGGCACATCCATCTTCGGTGACCGTAACTACAACCAGTAAACTATATTGGTATATTCCCGCGTTCATTTTTTGCCAATTTTGAGCGCGACACCCTAAAAAAAAGCACTCCCGCGTTCGATTTTGACGAAAAATGAACGCGGGAGTACTTTGTCCTGATATCTTTTGCTTTAGTCGATATCGATATCTGTCTCATATACGAATGTGGCAGGACCTGTAAGGTAGACGTTGGTCAAGTCCTCTTTGAAGTCGATTGCCAAAGTGTCCTTAAGGGTTTTGACTGTGTACTTGATGGTGCCGTCTTCCGATACTGTGCAGCATTTAAGCCCCTCTTTGTATGCTGAGATGGCAGATGCTGTACAGCCTGTACCGCAAGCGTAAGTCTCGGCCTCCACACCTCTCTCCCATGTGCGGACATGCAAACCATCCTCTTTCTCCTGGATGAAGTTTACATTGGTGCCGTTAGGGAAATCTTTATGGTATCTCCAGTATGGACCATCCTTTTCAATATTCATAGTGTCAAGGTCATCACGGAACTGCACCACGTGGTCCACTCCTGTGTCGGCATAGTACATATTGTCCGAATATTTGTAGATGGTCTTCACATCTTTGATTTTTACCCTTATGATGCATCTTTTGCTGCTCCCTTCCAGAACAAATCCCTCGTGGTATCCGTCGCGAGCATCAAATCTGAATGATGGGAGTCCCCTGTGGTAGGCAAAAGCTACCAGACAGCGTGCACCATTGCCGCACATATCGCCTTCGAAGCCGTCTGCATTGTAGAATTTCATCTCGAAGTCGCGGTCTGCGCTCTTTGGGGCATTGAGCAGCATAAGTCCGTCTGCACCTATGCCGTAGCGGCGGTCACATAGTAGTCTGATTTGGCTGTCATTGAGATTGATATCTCCTGCGCGGTTGTCAAAAATGACGAAGTCATTCCCCGCACCTTGGTATTTGTACGCTTTCACTGTATTGTTGTTTTTTAAGTTCTTCTATCATCGCTTCGGCGACCTTCACGGAGGCACCTTCATCACCGAGAGCCTTGCGTATGTCGCTGTAATTCTGGAGCATCTCTTCCCTGTATGGGAGATCTGAAACCAGCCTTCTGACTTCATCTGAAATGGTCTTGGCGGTGCATTGGTCCTGCAGCAGCTCGCGGAATGCCTGGCGGTTGATTATCAGATTGCCCAAAGATATATAGGATATGCTCTTTGAGTGGAGTATAAATTGCTTTGCAATCCAGAATGATATGGGATTGCCTCCGTAGCAGACCACCTGCGGGGTCCCGATGAGGGCAGTCTCCAGGCTGGCGGTGCCTGATGCCACTATTGCAGCTTCTGCATTGCAGAGCACACCATAGGTGTCATCAGCAATAAGTTTGATGTTGCTCCCTTCTATATATTTTGTATAGTATTCCAATTCAATCGATGGTGCCCCTGCAAGGAGGATCTGGTACCCTTCAGGGAGAAGTGCTGCAGCCTCTTTGTAGCGGGGGAGGAGCCAGCTGATTTCACCCTTGCGGCTCCCGGCGAGCAACGCAATAATGGGTTTGTCCTCGAGTGAGTGTCTCTGGAGGAATTCTTCCCTTGATTCGCTGCAGGACCTGTGGTTGGCAATGCTGTCTATAAGGGGATTGCCCCGGTAGATGGCATTAATATTCTTTTTGTGGAAATAGTCTGTTTCGAATGGGAATATGATGAAGAGCTTGTCCACATATTTCCGGATCTTCTTTATACGCCCCTCTTTCCAGGCCCATACCTTGGGTGCGATGTAATAGAATGTCCTGATGCCGTGCTCCTTGGCAAAACGGGCAATCTTCAGGTTGAATCCTGCATAGTCTATCAGAATCACCACGTCGGGTGAGTATTTGAGGATGTCTTTTTTGCAGTGTGAAAGATTGTTGAGCACTTTGTGGGCCTTGGCCAGTACCTCGACGAAACCCATGACAGCTGTCTCTTTGTAATGGCGTACCATAGTGCCACCGGCTGCTGCCATCCTGTCTCCACCCCAAAATCTTACATCACATTGGGGGTCGGCAACATAGAGCCCCTTCATAAGGTTTGAGCCGTGAAGGTCACCTGAAGCCTCTCCTGCGATGATGTAGTATTTCATGTGGCAAGTTTTATTGCAGATTCCAGACTGAGCGGAGTCTTTCCACCTCCTGGTAATCAGTTGTGTCTATTTTGTGGGGTACGATGGTTACATATTTGCCCAGGACATTGAGTGTGTGGTCGCCGAACTCGGGACTGGTCTCAAGGTTCTCGAATTCACCCTTCATGAAGTAGAATTTTCCCCCTTCACTGTCTTCGCGGATCTCGTACTCCTTTATCCATCTTCCGAGTCCCCTGCGTGCCATCTTTATCCCGCGGATCTCCTCTACCGGAAGATTTGGGAAATTTATGTTAAGGTATACATCCTTGGCGTGTGGCTCCTGGAAGAATTTGTCCAGGATAATCTTGCCGTAGTGTTCCACGCACGAGAAGTCGGGATCCTCACTGTGTGTATTGATCGAAAAACCGATGGATGGGACCTCGTAGAGGGTTCCCTCGATGCATGCACCTAATGTTCCTGAATATAGTGAGGCTACTGAGAAGTTTGGGCCATGGTTGATTCCCGACATTATGAGGTCGGGGCGGCGCTCTGTGAAAAATACATTCATTGCAAGTTTGATGCAGTCTACAGGTGTCCCCTCGAAAGAGTAGATTCTCAGCCCATCCTCCTCGTGTATTTTCTTGAGGTATTGTGGAGTAGCCAGTGAGAGGGCAGCAGATTTGCCGGATTGTGGTTCAGCGGGTCCTACGACTGTGACATTTCCATATTGCATCATCATTTTGGCCAGGGTGTTTATACCTTTGGCTTTTACACTGTCATCGTTAGTGATTAAAATCTCGATTTTTCTGTCCATACACCAAAATTTCTTACACAAAGATAGTTTATTTTATATCTAAATTTTATAAATTTGCGCGATTTTTGGAAACAAAGGAATTGTTTAATTTAATAATATAAGAAAATGGCAAAAATTAAAGTAGGTATCAACGGTTTCGGCCGTATCGGTCGTATGGTTTTCCGTGCTGCTTATGAGAACTTCTCAAACGACATTCAAATTGTAGGTATCAATGACCTATTGGATCCAGAGTACTTGGCTTACATGCTGAGATATGATTCAGTTCACGGTCAATTCGCTGGTGAGGTATCAGTTGAAGGCAACTGCCTTGTAGTTAATGGTGACAAAATCCGTCTTACTGCAGAGATGGATCCAGCTAACCTTAAATGGAATGAAGTGGAAGCTGATGTAGTAGTTGAATCTACTGGTCTTTTCCTAGAGGACGAGAAAGCTCGCAAACATATCCAGGCTGGTGCTAAAAAAGTTATCATGTCTGCACCTTCTAAAGATGCTACCCCTATGTTCGTTTATGGTGTAAACCACGAAACTTACGCAGGTCAAGATATTATCTCAAACGCTTCTTGTACTACCAACTGTCTAGCTCCTATCGCTAAAGTTCTTAACGAGAACTTCGGTCTTAAGAGAGGTCTTATGACTACAGTTCACGCTGCTACAGCTACTCAGAAAACTGTAGACGGTCCTTCTAAGAAAGACTGGAGAGGTGGTCGTGGTATCCTGGAGAACATTATCCCTTCTTCTACCGGTGCTGCTAAAGCTGTTGGTAAAGTTATCCCTGCACTTAACGGTAAACTTACAGGTATGTCAATGCGTGTTCCTACCTCTGACGTATCAGTTGTAGACTTGACTGTTGAGCTTGAAAAAGCAGCTTCTTACGAAGAGATTTGCGCAGCTATGAAGAAAGCTTCTGAGAACGAACTTAAAGGTATCCTTGGTTACACTAATGAGGCTGTTGTTTCAACTGACTTCCGTAACGATGCACGTACCTCTATCTTCGATGAGAAAGCTGGTATCCAGCTTGATCCTACCTTCGTTAAAGTTGTATCTTGGTACGACAACGAGTGGGGTTACTCAAACAAAGTTCTTGAGATGGCTAAATGGATCAGCAAATAATCTGACCGATATGATATTTTTAGACGGACCGCCTATGAGGTGGTCCGTTTTTTTATATCTTTGCGATATGAAACATTTTGTACTTGGGATAAAGAGCAAGGTTTTTCTTGGTTCTATGGTGATAGGCCTTATACTTCTGTTGTCTTGTGTTATCTCCTTTGTGGAGTTTGAAAGGCTCAGCAAATATGTGTCATCAGTACTGGCAGACAACATCGCATGTGTGAATACATCCAGAAATCTGATGAATATAAGTGAGGAGTACAATACTTATATCCTGGAACAGATAGGGAATGATGATTCTTTGACAGAAGTTCCTGAACTGGCCGGAAATGAGGACTTCGTCTCAAATTTTGAGAATATGAAGCACCATTTTACCCTTAATGATGAAAAGGAGATGGCAGACTCTGTCCTCTATGCCTTTGTCGCTTATATGCATGTGGTAAACGAAGCTCCTGAAATATGGCTGAATGGCTATTCCCAAAGAAGAGAGTGGTATTTCAATAGACTTCAGGGTGTATATGACAAACTGAGAGACTATATTCAGGAACTGACTCTGATTTCCCAAAATGCACTTGCAGAGAATTACTATAATCTCAATGACAGATTCTACAGATCCATTACCCCTATAATTGTGGCCGCATTTGTGGGAATTATTCTCGTGATTTTGTTCAATTATTTCATCAATATATTCTTCATTAAGCCGTTAATGGGCATCAATAAGGGACTTAAGAGTTATCGTGAATACAATAAAGGGTATGATGTCAAGTTTGATTTCGGCCGGGATCAGATAGAAGAGCTGAACGGCAATATAAAGGAGATTATCGAGGAGAACAGGAATCTTAAGAAGAAACTATGAATATTAAACTGATATCGAGGTATCTGGGAGTGACACTGATCTTCAACGGGTCATTTATGCTCCTGTCGATGTTGATATCTATCCTCAATGGGATGGATTCATCCTTCACACCTCTCCTTATCAGCGGTTTTATCACCCTCATTGTAGGTCTTTTCCCCCTTATTTTTGTAAGGAGGACTGAAGAGATCAGCATATCAGAGGGTTTTACCATCACCATACTGGCCTGGTTCCTCTCCTGTATTTTCGGTATGCTCCCATATCTGATGTGGGGAGGGGAATTTACATTGCCCAATGCGTTTTTCGAGTCAGTCTCGGGCTTTACCACCACAGGTGCGACCATACTTAATGATATAGAGGGGCTCCCTAAAGGTCTCATCTTCTGGAGATCATCTACACACTTTATCGGTGGTGCAGGTGTGGTGGTGTTCACTTTGCTGGTCCTCCCTACGATGAGTACTTTCAGGTTCAAGATGACCAAGATGGAGATCTCTTCACTCTCCAAGGAGAATTACCGTTTCAGGACCAAAGAGCTTATCAGAATAATCCTGTCAGTGTATCTCTGTATTACCCTTCTTGCTCATGCAGCTTTGTGCGTGGCAGGTATGCCGGCATTTGATGCTATAAACCATGCATTCAGTATAGTGGCGACAGGTGGATTCAGCACCAGAAATGCTTCGGTAATGGCATTTGAATCCTTTCCGATAGAGATGGTAGTCACATTCTTTACACTTATATCCGGACTACATTTCGGTCTCCTGTACTCCCTTTTTGTAAGCCGCTCTACCAAGATATTCAAGTCACCTGTGATAAGAATGTTTCTCTTGTCAATAGTGATATCCACACTTTCAGTATCATTTAATCTGCTCCATTCTGACTTGGCAGACAATTGGTTTGATGCGTTGAGAAAAGCTCTATTTCAAGTGGTGACGATTAGTACTACGACAGGTTTTGCCACTGCAGACACATCTGTCTGGCCTGCATTCTCCATACTCATATTGCTGTATCTCTCCATTCAGGGTGCCTGTTCCGGCTCTACCACAGGTGGATTGAAGGTGGACAGGGTACTTATATTGTTCAAGACGCTGAAAGCACAGCTTGTGAAATTGCAGCACCCCTCTTCTGTAGTGCATATCAAGGTGGGAGACAGAAGGATTGAGAATGATGTAGTTTTGGGTGTGGCACTTTTTGCGGCATTGTATCTCTTTGTGATATTTTTCGGGGCAATAGTTGTATCGGTATTCGGTCTTGATTTTACAGATGCGTTCACTTCATCGGTATCAATGACGGCAAATATCGGTCCGGCATTCGGAAGCTGCGGGTCATTGGAAAATTACTCCCATTTCCCCGGCGCTGTGAGGTTTTTCTTCTCCCTCCAGATGCTTTTCGGACGTCTTGAGATTTACCCCATCCTGGTAATGTTCTCCATCTTTAGAATAAGGAGGAGATAGGGATGTCAGCTGCAGATTTCTTTTTGGACCATATCAGGAGGAATTTTTCTTTTGAGCCTACAGCTTGTCAGGATAATCTTTTCAGGGAACTTTCAGAATTCACCATTCAGCGCGAAGAGTGCGATATAATGGTGGTGAACGGTTATGCAGGTACAGGTAAGACTTCTGCAATAGGGGCTTATGTGAAAACCCTCAAGGAGTTCCAGATAAAGTTCAAACTTATGGCCCCGACCGGGCGTGCAGCCAAGGTGCTGGCGGGCTATACGGGTTTCAGTTCACTCACTATACACAAACAGATATACAGGCAGAAGTCCTCATCCGATGTGATGAGCAAATTTGCCCTTGACTTCAATAAGGCCAACGATACTGTATATATTGTCGATGAGGCTTCCCTGATATCCATTGATTCCCCAGGGTCCCTTTTTGGCTCCGGCAACCTCCTTATGGATCTTGTCCAATATGTCCGCAACGGAAGCGGCAACAAACTGATCCTGATAGGGGACAATGCCCAGTTGCCGCCTGTCATGGAGGAGGTGAGCCCGGCACTGGATAAAGGTTGCATGGAGATCTTCGGTAATGTGGACTATAGGGAACTCTTCACTGTAGTGCGTCAGGCGGAGGAGTCCGGAATTTTACACAATGCTACCATTATCCGCAAGATTATAGAGAGTTACGACTACACCGACATATCACTCAAGCTTGACCTCAAAGGGTTCAAGGATATAGAGAGCATAGGCGGAGGGGATCTTATAGAGTCACTGGATGATGCTTTCGGACGCTATGGTACAGATGATACAGTAGTCCTGTGCCGCTCCAATAAAAGGGCAAACCGCTACAATAACGGCATTCGTGCCCAAGTCCTGTCCAAAGAGGAACAGTTGTGTAGAGGTGATAAGGTGATGGTGGTGAAGAACTGTTACCAGTTTCTGGATGATATCGAGGATTTGGATTTTATTGCCAATGGTGATGTGGCGGAACTGATGAGGATACGCAATTATGAAGAGCGTTACGGACTCCATTTTGCAGATGCTATCCTCTCCTTTCCAGATTATCACGATATAGAGATATCTGCCAAAATTATTCTGGATACGCTGCAGTCTGAGAGTGCGTCACTGACCCAGGAGCAGCAGCAGGCCCTTTATGAAGGTGTTTATGCCGATTATGATCATCTGACTACCAAAAAGAAGAGGAATCAGGCTGTCCGGGAGGATAAATACTACAATGCTCTCCAGCTCAAATATGCTGCCGCCATCACCTGTCACAAATCGCAAGGTGGACAGTGGAGATGTGTTTTCATCGACAATCCATTCTGGAAGGATGAGCTTACAGCAGATGATCTCAAATGGCTCTATACAGCCCTCACTCGAGGTGTGGAGAAGGTGTATTTAGTCAATTTCCCCAAAAATTTGTTGGGTTAGCAACTCATTGGACCCTTTCGGTGCAGAACAGATACTTCTCTCCCCCTATGGCTGTAAATCCAAAGATATGGAGGCGGTCATCCTCCTTTACGCATAGCCTTTTGGCCAGCTCTTCTGATGTGAGGGGGAAGTTTTTGGCTGATACAGAGGCACGGGGGTATTTTTTCTTCCACTCCCCTAGGGTCCGTTTGTTAAATGGTGCACCTTCTATGACCCGGAAGCATTTCCCGGGGAAGTCAGATTTGAGCCCCTCTGAAAAATAGAGGTGGGTGGCTGGGGATACTTTGCGGATCCCAAAACGTTGCGAAGCAAGTTTGAACGCACCCCCCTTGGATATAGATTTGTTTGGCTCATATAGGAAGCACCCCTGATGGATATACTTGTCAATAGAACTTGGCTCAATGTAATCAGCCTCTGCACCTGACTCTTCAGCCCCGGTAAATTCAAAGTGCTGGACACCATCTTTTGTGATGTTGACGGTTATAATGCGGGGCTCAATCACCTCTTCAGCTGTGATGCGAAGGAGGAGCTCCTTGCATTCGTGGTCCACTGAGATAATATGCACTTCGCTGACTCCAGACAACTCCCTTAGGACCTGTGAGATATCTGCCATAGGGGATATTTTTGCCAGGATAACATCCGCTTTGGCCAGAAGGGGGGCTCTCCATTCGATAAGATTGGGTTCACAATCAGCCACTGAATAGACTCTGCCACCCGATTTGTCCCTGCGTGCCGGATCGATGAAAATTATATCGACTTTTGGGAAATCAGGTGATGAGATCTCATTTAGTGTAAGTTCTGCACTATGGCAATGGATGTTCTCTCCCCCTAGAGTGGTAAAGTTTGCGGCTGCTGCCTCTGCAAGGTGTGGCTTCCTTTCGTAATAGTGAAGCACTGATGCTCTTCTGGAGAGGAAAAATGAATCAACCCCAAGCCCTCCGGTGAGATCTGCCACTGTAGCCCCTTCCGGGATAAGGCTCCCTTTGTATTCAGCAGATGCTTGGGAGCTGCACTGTTCAAGTGCCAATGTGTCAGGATAGAGCAGGGAGGGCTCATTCCAAAATGCAGGTATCTTTGACTTTATCTTCCTCCTCGCTTCGATGCAGCGGGCAGCCAATGGGATATCCACATCGGGGAATTTTCCCGGTGAGAGGAGAAATCTGGTTACATCCTCACCGTCGTGTTCAATAATGAATTGTAATGTTTTACCCTCCATAGGTGCAAAGTTATATTAAACCTTGATACTTCGGCTTAATTTTATTAAATTCGCGAAATATTCTGTTAAAACTATGGAAAGAAATTATATCGATGTAGCCAAATCATGGCTTTCTGACAGCTACGATGTCGAAACAAGACAAAAAGTTAACATGATGTTGAATAGTGGCGATCCCAAAGAGCTTGAGGATGCATTCTACCGTACTCTTGAGTTCGGTACAGGTGGCCTCAGAGGTATCATGGGTGTGGGTACAAACCGTATGAACAAATACACCGTAGGTATGGCTACTCAAGGTCTTGCGAACTATCTCAAGATGCACTATGCAGATCTCGGGAAAATTCATGTTGCCATCTCTTACGACTCACGTAACAACAGCCGTGAATTTGCATTGATTACAGCACAGGTTCTTGGTGCCAATGAGATCCACGTATACCTTTTTGACAATCTGAGACCACTTCCTGAACTCAGCTACACTATCAGAGAGCTTGGATGCCAGGCCGGTGTAATGATTACAGCTTCCCATAACCCTAAAGAGTACAACGGTTACAAGGTATTCTGGGCTGACGGTGCACAGGTTACCCCTCCACACGATGGCAATATCATCGCAGAGGTTAACAAAATCACTGACCCTTCACAAGTCAAATTCGGTGACGGAACACCATACAATATTACCTCTATCGGTGCAGAGATGGATGAGAAATACCTTAAGGCTATCCTCTCATTGACCCTTTCACCAGAGGCAATAGAGAAAAATGCAGATCTTAAGATTGTCTATACCCCTATCCACGGTACAGGTGTAAGACTTGTTCCTGAGGCACTTCGCAGAGTAGGTTTCAAAAATATCATCACTGTGGCAGATCAGGAGATCAGTGACGGAAACTTCCCTACAGTAATGTCACCTAACCCAGAGGAACCATCTGCACTTAAAATGGCCATTGATTTGGCTGAGAAAGAGGGTGCAAACCTTGTTATGGCTACCGACCCTGATGCAGACCGCGTAGGTATCGCTGTTAGGGATAATGAGGGTAAAATGGTACTTATGAACGGTAACCAGACCGCCTCTATCCTTACTTACTATATCCTCACCCGTTGGCAGGAGCTTGGCAAACTTTCTGAGAAAAACTATTTGGTTAAAACCATCGTGACTACTGAGCTTTTGGTGGAGATCGCCAAGAAATTCGGTGTGCAGATCTACGACGTATTGACCGGTTTCAAATATATTGCCCAGATTATCCGCGAAAATGAGGGTGAAAAGGTATTTATCTGTGGTGGCGAAGAGAGCTACGGTTTCAATATCGGTGAGTTTGTAAGGGATAAAGATGCAGTAAACTCTTGTAAGATGATCGCTGAGGCTGCTGCTTGGGCTGCTGACCAAGGCATGACACTTTATCAGCTTCTTCAGAAAATTTATGCTGAGTTCGGTATCTTTATCGAGAGACTTCTCTCAGTAACCCTTAAAGGTAAAGACGGTGCTGAGCAAATCGCGCAGCTTATGAAAGACTACCGCGCTACACCTCCTACAGTTATCGGTGATGAGAAGGTGGTCAAAGTTATTGACTACAACAAACCAGAGGAGACAGGTCTTCCAAAATCAAATGTGCTCCGCTTCTTTGGTGAAGGTGGTTCAGTGGTTACAGTAAGACCTTCAGGTACAGAGCCTAAGATCAAGTACTACTTCGGAGCCAAAGGTGATACAGCTGAGGCCAAGATCGAGTTGATGAAAGCTCAGTTCCAGAAATAGTTTATAGCATAAACAGATAAGCAAAAGCCAGGTGGAGTTGATGCCATCTGGCTTTTTAAACAAATTTGAGTCATTAATTCTTATGAGAATCAAGTCGTTTTGTACCCGTTTTGGAATATTTGTCCTATTGCTGATTCCCTATTTTGTTTCAGCTCAGAGTCGTGACAAAAGCGGTTATTACAAGGATATCTTTATGGATAGTGGAGTCAAACTCTACGACCGCAAACATCTTATTGCAGCAGATTCATTGGGGGCGGATCTGGAGGTTTTCCTTGCGACAAAAAATGACCGTAATGACACACTTATGCAGCACAGATGTTTTGCAGGGTGGGAGCAGGATAGAAATGGCGCCCTTTTGTATCCGGACGGATCTCCCCGCTTCAGACTCCTTTATGTCAATGGTGGCCTTGCCGGTTCGCACGGAAGATCACTCGGAGAGGAGGGGAGAGAGAGGATAAGGGAGTTTGTCAGTGCCGGAGGTTCATACCTGGGGACTTGCGCTGGGGCATTTATGGCTTCAGCTGGTTACTATAATGATGACAATATCTACAGTAAGAATAACAATTATCTCGCCATATGGCCCGGCAGGGTGAGGGATACCTATCTTCAGGACAAGTATTTCACTATGTATATGGACCAGGAGTGTCCGTTGCTAAAGTACGATGATTTCGGTGGTGACCGTAAGGTGGAGGGGATATATCACCTCAATGGTCCCCATGCAGCCCTTCAGCCACAGGACTCTGTACCAGAGGGTACTTTGCCTCTCCTTAGGGTGGATTACGATACGATTCCACCAATAGGTCCAAGTATAGACAATGCTGTCCTATGCTGGGCATACAAAGCCAATGAGAAGGCTGGAACTGTAATCCTGATGTCTTCGCATCCGGAAGATATTGCTACAGGTGAGAGGCTCCATCTGATGGAGTCGTTTCTCCAATATGGTATGGATGGCAATGGTGTGCCATCTGTCAAAGGTGAACTTATCCCAGATAAGGAGAGAAAGATGGATAAAGATACTGAGGACAATGACCCTCTCTATACTAAAATTGGAGACCGTCAATATCACCATTTTACAGTGGAAATACCAAAACGTACGCGTAAGGTGGTCATTACATTGGAAGGATATGACGGCTCGGATAATTTTGATCTCTCTCTGGCCGCACGTGAAGGTGATTTTGCATTCCACCATGCAGCTTTGGCGTCCAATATGGAGCCAGGATGCAAAAAGAGACTTCAGATCGAAAGACCTGCTCCCGGTAAATTATATATCTCTGTATTTTGTGAAACCACAGTCACATCCGGCTTTGGAGAAAACGGATTTGAATATTCAGGACGCACTGACGTTCTTAACGGAGTGCCGTATAGGATAAAGGTGGAGGTGCGTTAATGCTTTGAAAACGGTAGCCTGATGGTGTTGTAGATTATATACATCAGGAATATGAAGGCGATGATGCCGCTCCAGTGGATGTGGGTGATGATGGCTGCCACTATGAAAGGTAGCAGTATCAATGCGAATGTATAAAGTGTTTTGTTCTCTGCCCAACGGAGGGATTTGAATTTAAGGGAGAACATTGGGATCTCGCTGATAAGGGCTAATGATAGGGCAATCGCTACGATAGGGAGTGTCCAGGAGTTGAGAAGTGCCATGTGTAGGGCTGGGGAGTGCTCTGATGCGAAGGCTATCAGTGACCCTACAAATAGTGCACAGGCAGGGGTAGGGAGGCCGATGAATGATGTGGTCTGACGTGTGTCAAGATTGAATTTGGCGAGGCGTAGTGCCGAAAATGGGGCGATGACAAGCACCAGATAGACAATCCACGAAGGATTGATGGATGCCTGTTGCAGATAATTGAATAAAATAAGGGAAGGAGCCAGACCAAAGCTTACTGCATCGCAGAGCGAGTCAAGCTCCTTTCCTATATCTGAATATGCATGGAGGGTCCTCGCAGCGAGTCCATCCATAAAGTCAAACACAGATGCCAAAACCATAAGGATAAATGCAGTCATAAAGTCGCCTTGAAAAGCGAATATGATGGAACCTGTTCCGGAAATAAGGTTCATGCAGGTGATGGTATTGGGGATATGCTTGACTATTTTCATACTCTTTACACATTGGGCCTTTATAGGCCAAGTTTCTTTCTTATATCTTTGGGAATGCTGTTTTTGTGTACCAGGATACACATGGTTTTCCCTTTTACATAATTTTCAGACATCATGTGGTGCCCAGTTTTGGTGTATTCGTGACCCCATGAGTTTTTGGTGTTGTAGTATTTGACACCATTCTGGTCTTTGTAGAGTCCGGTGATATGCTCAAGGTGGTCGTCCACTGAGATAAATGTCTCATAGAACATCTGACGCATTTCCTGTGTTACCTCCATCTCTGGGATTATCTCTTTTGACTCCTGGATCTGTTTTCTGGTAAGTTTGGTATCCTGTGGAAGGATGCTCAAATCTCTTGCCAGTACATAACCGGGTTCGCTGATATCTCCTGACCAAGCTACGGTATATCCGTTTAGAAGTGCGTGGTCGATAATCTCTATCATCTCTTCCAATGGGACATTGTACATGGTGCCATTGTCCCAGTTGTCAGGGAGTTCGAGCAGTACCTTCTCATAAAATGGGAGATGGGTGAAACTGGTGATATCTACATAGTCAGAGAAATCGAGGCCGAGATACTCCTTGAATGAAAGGGGAGTGTACTCTTTGCCATTGTATTCGAATGTCTCTGGAAGTTTGCCGAGATAGATATCAAAAAGCGCCTCCTGTAGTTCAATCGACTCAGGTGTCAGAACACCACGTTCTGTGGTTACTGAAGCCAATGCAGCCACATATGCGCTAAGTTCGCTATGGTCGTGTTTGGGAGAATCGTAGTTGATACCATCATAGGCTGACTGAGGTACAAGTCCATATTTGTCCATCATATTTATGGCCATGTGACCCAAACTGCCCTCTACAATGCTCCCGTTCCCTTCTCTAAGGTAATTGTCAAAGATGCGGTGGCGGTAGTTGTGGCGGACAGTGAACATCTCGGAGAGGTCAAATTCGCCTTTGCCTGTCCTTAGGAGTTCGGACTCTATAAATGATGTGGTGCCGAAACACCAGCAGGTGCCAGTCTCTGCCTGGTCTTTGATAGGGGTGGAGGGATTCTCCACTACCTTGGTAAATTTATAAACATTCTCTTGAGCCGAGAGGCTGCAAGAGAATGCTATAACTATACCCAAAAGAATACTTTTGATTTTCATCTTGTTGTAAGATTATAGACCAAGTTTCTTTCTGATGTCTTTAGGAATACCGTTTTTGTTTACAAGGATGCTGATGGTTTTTCCTTTTACGAAGTTTTCAGACATATAGTGGTAACCTGAGCCGTTGCGCTCTGTACCCCAAGAGTTTTTGGTGTTGTAGTATTTTACACCATTCTGGTCTTTATAGATACCGGTGATGTGCTCAAGGTGGTCATCCACTGTAAGGAATGTCTCGAAGAAATTCTGACGGATCTCCTGAGTCACTTCGATTTCAGGGATAATCTCTGTAGATTCAAGGATCTGTTTTCTGGTAAGTTTGGTGTCCTGAGGAACAATACAAAGTTCTCTCTCAAATACATAAGCTGCTTCGCTGCAGTCACCATCCCATACCAATGTGTAACCATTGGTGAGAGAGTGGTCGATAACGGCCATAAACTCATCAAGAGGGAGGTTGTACATAGTGCCGTGGTCCCAATTGTCAGGAACCTCTACTTGTACTTTCTCGTAGAATGGGTGGTGAGTAAAGCTTGTAATCTCTACATAATCTGAGAAATCAAGACCAAGATACTCTTTGAATGAAAGAGGGGTGTACTCTTTGCCATTGTACTCGAAAGTCTCAGGAAGCTTGCCAAGGTAGATGTCGAAAAGGGCCTCCTGAAGCTCTTTTGATTCAGGGGTAATCACTTTTCTCTCTGTGGTAACACTTGCCAAGGCTTTAACATACATGCTGAGCTCATTGTGGTTGTGTGTCTCAGAGTCGTAGTTGATGCCATCGTAAGCATATTCGGGTACAAGACCATGCTGGTTCATCATATTGATGGCCATATGTGCCAAACTACCTGGGGTGATGTTTCCACGGCCCCTTCTGATGTAATTGTCATAGATACGTTTGTTGTAGTTATGACGAACTGTAAACATTTCAGATAGGTCAATCTCACCTTTACCGGTTCTGATAAGCTCAGACTCAATAAATGAAGTGGTACCATAGCACCAGCAAGTACCAGTGCTTGCCTGATTTTTGACAGGGGTAGCAGGGTTCTCCACTACTTTGGTGAATTTGTAAACGGTCTCCTGAGCGAAAAGTGAGCAGGTGGCCATCAACATTGCACCGACAAGGATATTTTTAAGTTTCATACTTGATAATGTTAATAAGTATTAAAGACCGAGTTTAGCTCTGATTTCCTGAGGGATGGCGTTTTTGTTTACAAGAACATCCATAGTTTTGTATCTTACAAATGACTCAGATACGTACCATACACCCTTATATGTGCCAGATGCACCCCATGAGTTTTTGATGATGTAGTATTTTGTGCCGTTCTGATCTTTTGCAATACCGTACATATGCATACCGTGGTCATCGGTAGTCTGGTAGTTGTCATAACCAGCCTGACGCATCTCCTGAGTGATGTTCAATTCAGGACCAGGGGTAGCAACAGCTTTGCTGGCGTTGCGTGGGTCAGCACCGATCCAGCGAGCCTCATCGCTGCCTGCAGCTTTTTTGATAGCCTCAGTGTCAGGAACTACACCGATACCGTCGCGGGTGAACCCTTTCTCACTTACGTCAGATGCCCATGCAAGGGTGTAACCATTGTTGAGAGCATTGTCGATGATAGCCATAAGGTCCTCAAGTGGAACATTGTAAGCTTTTTCCCAACGCCAGTTGTCTGGAACTTCCTGGATGGTCTCAGTATAGTAAGGGATATGTGTCCAAGAAACGATATCCACATAGTCATCAAGATTGATAGGGAGAGACTCCATATAAGTTTTAGGGGTGTACTCTTTGCCGTCAACTGTAAATTTCTCAGGTCTTGCACCAAGATATGCATCAAGGATACCCTGGAAACCTTTTTTCCAAGCTGTAGAGAGCTTTCTGTTAGGGTTTCTGATTATAGCTTTTACGTATGCACCGGTTACTGCGTCCATCTCACCGTGAACGTGGATGTCAGTGCCGTAGTTAAGGCCAACCATCTCTGAGTTTGGAACCATACCGTAGTGTTTCATTACGTACAGTGCATCACCGAATGAGCTGCCGGGTCCGAAATTAAGATTGCCGTGAAGTCTTACATATTTTTCAGCTTTGTCAGCATAAGCGTGAGAAACTACAAACATTTCTGAAAGGTCGATGTCCTGAGGACCGCCTGCTTTGATAATCTCTGATTCGAAGAATGAAAGGGCAGAGAAGCACCAGCAAGTACCTGTACTGCTCTGGTTTTTAATTGATGTTACAGGATTTTCAACCACGGTTGTAAATACATAACCTTGAGGTTCTTCCTGTTTAGGAGCTTTTTTCTTTTGTGCAAAAGAATTGACCGAAAGCATACATACAGATGCGACGATCAGTGCGAAAGATTTTAGGTTCATAATTGTTTATTTTAGTTTATTGTTTTTCTTATCAGGCAAATTTAAGAAATATATACTATAAATGCAATATGCCAAAATGTCATAAAATTCCTTGGCTTGCATTTTGAAGCAGAGGTGGCGGAGGAAATTTATTATGAAACAGGAAAACAAAGAGATTTTGAACAAATTTGCCGTCAATCTCAATGACAGGGCAAAAGGGGGAAAACTTGACCCCGTAATCGGTAGAGATGAGGAGATTAGAAGGGTCCTCCAGATATTGAGCAGAAGGACTAAGAACAATCCGATCCTTGTCGGGGAGCCGGGTGTAGGCAAGACCGCAATATCCGAAGGCATTGCGCAGCGCATCATTAATCAGGATGTCCCTGAGAACCTTAAATCAAAGGAGATATATTCATTGGATATGGGTGCCCTTATTGCTGGGGCAAAATATCAGGGGGAATTTGAAGAGAGACTCAAAGGTGTAGTTAAAGCAGTAATAGAGAGTGAGGGTGAAATTATCCTTTTTATCGACGAGATCCATACCCTTGTAGGGGCAGGGCGTTCATCCGGCGCAATGGATGCCGCCAATATCCTCAAACCAGCCCTTGCCCGCGGCGAATTGAGGGCAATAGGTTCCACTACCCTGGATGAATACCGCAAGTATTTCGAAGAGGACAAGGCTCTTGAAAGGCGTTTCCAGATGGTACTGGTGGATGAACCCTCACCTGCCGAGTCCATTTCCATTCTAAGAGGACTCAAGGAGAAATATGAGAACCACCACAAGGTCCATATTGAGGATGATGCTATCATTGCGGCAGTGGAACTCTCGCACCGCTATATCACCAACAGATTTCTCCCGGACAAGGCTATTGACCTTATAGATGAGGCTGCTTCAAAGCTCCGTCTGGAGATGAATTCTGTGCCGGAGTCCATCGATGAGCTCAGCCGCAAGATAAGGCAGCTGGAAATTGAGCGTGAAGCGATCAAACGGGAGGGGAAATCTCCAAAACTGGATGAAATCCAATCGGCTCTGAAGGGGCTTGAGAAGGAGTATGAGGCGGCCAACAAGAGGTGGAAAGAGGAGAAATCACTCCTCGAGCAGATACAGAAAAAGCGCGAGGATATGGAGCGGTACAAATACCAGGCGGAGGATGCCGAGAGGAGTGGGGATTACGGTAAAGTGGCAGAGATACGCTATGGAAAGATGGCCGACGCCCAGAGAACAATAGATGAACTCACAGCCAGGAAGGATTCCAACCCGGATCCTCTTATCAATGAGGCAGTCATTGCAGAGGATATTGCTGAGATCGTGTCACGCTGGACAGGTATCCCTGTAAACAGGATGCTGGAGAGTGAAAAGACAAAACTTCTCAATATGGAGTCTCTTCTCCATAAAAGGGTTGTGGGGCAGGATGAAGCAGTACAGGCAGTCTCTGATGCTGTCCGGAGGAGCAGGGCAGGACTTCAGAATGAGAAGAGACCCATAGGATCCTTTATGTTCCTCGGAACGACCGGTGTAGGAAAGACAGAGCTTGCCAAGGCTCTGGCGGAGGCCCTTTTCAATGATGAGAATATGATGACCCGTATAGATATGTCGGAATACCAGGAGAGACACTCCGTATCGAGACTTGTGGGGGCCCCTCCGGGTTATGTGGGGTATGATGAGGGTGGCCAGCTTACTGAGGCTGTGAGGAGAAAACCCTATTCGGTAATCCTTCTTGACGAGATAGAGAAGGCCCATCCCGATGTCTTCAATGTCCTTCTCCAGGTACTTGACGACGGACGCCTGACAGACAACAAAGGGAGGACTGTGGACTTCAAGAATACTATCCTTATTATGACATCAAATATAGGGTCGGATATTATCCAGCTCTATATGAACAAGATAGTGAATGGGGGAGACAAGGGTGCCCTGATGGATGAGTGCAAGAGGGATGTCCTCACTATCCTCAAGAAAAGTGTAAGGCCCGAGTTCATCAACCGCATAGACGAGATAATAATGTTCGAACCATTGACTATGGAGGCCATTCACGGTATACTTGATATACAGCTTCGAGAGGTGAAAAGCAAACTTCTGGAGAATGGGGTGGAGATAAGTTTTACCAGGAATTTTATAGAATATTTGGCTGAAAAAGGGTTTGATCCTGCATATGGTGCAAGACCTATAAAGAGACTTCTCCAGAGAGAACTTGTCAATAGACTGGCTACAGAGATGCTGAAAGGTGCTATCTCTAAAGAAGATAAGATCACTGTAGATATCCATGATGGAGATTTAATCATAAAATAGGGGTGAATATGTCCGATATTTTACCTACTTTTGTATGAGTATATACTAGGTAAAATATCCGATTATGGCGTGGATAAATACATTGTTGTGGGATTCATCCAATATTGCACATATCATATTGCTCTATGCGATAGTGATAACAGTGGGTGTACTTTTAGGAAAAATTAAAATTTTCGGTGTCTCATTTGGGGTTACCTTCGTACTTTTCGTAGGGCTTCTGATGGGACACTTCGGTTTTGGAGTGGAGTCGTCGGCTCTCAAGGTGGTCAAGGAGTTCGGACTTATACTTTTTGTCTATTGTGTCGGTCTTCAGGTGGGCCCCTCATTCTTCTCTTCCATGAAACAGGGTGGGGTGAAGCTCAATTCCATAGCTCTTACTATGGTGGCTCTGAACCTTATATTGGCATTCGGTATCTTCTACCTTGACGGCAGGATAGATTTCCCTATGATTGTGGGTATGCTTTGTGGTGCTGTGACCAATACCCCTGGTCTTGGTGCAGCAAACGAGGCTCTTGGCCAGATGAGCTATACCGGTGATCCGATAGCACTTGCATACGCCTGTGCATACCCCCTTGGTGTAGTTGGAATCATAGTTTCCATTGTGATTGTCAGATATCTCTGTAAAGTTAACCTTAAAAAAGAGGAGGATGAGATTCTGGCCAAAACAGCCGACTCGAAGGATGCCCCCAAATTCCTCTACCTGGAGGTCTCGAATGAAAATCTTGATGGGAAGACCCTTCCACAGGTCAGTGAACTCATAGGAAGAAGCTTTGTGTGCTCACGTATCCGTCATGAAGGACACGTCAGTATACCTAATAAGGAGACTCAAGTCTATCTTGGTGATATAATGTATGTGGTCTGCTCTGATGAGGACATGGAGTCAATTATCTCATTTATCGGAAAAGAGGTCAATATTGATTGGGAAGCACAGGATGCTCCTCTGGTGTCCAAGAGAATCCTGGTGACCAAAAATGAGATCAATGGCAAGACCCTTGGCAGTCTTAATCTTAGAAGCATATACGGGGTAAATGTTACCAGAATCCACCGATCAGGGCTCCAATTCTTCGCAGACCCGCATTTCAGGCTGATGGTGGGTGACAGAATAGTGGTGGTAGGTAGGCAAAGTGATATAGACAGAGTTGGCAATTATCTCGGAAATGAGCTCAAGCACCTTGACTCGCCGCAGCTGGCTGCTATCTTCGTGGGTATAGCATTGGGTATCATATTCGGCAGTATCCCTATTGCATTCCCAGGTATCCCTACACCAGTCAAGCTTGGATTGTCCGGAGGACCCCTTATCATAGCTATATTGATAGGAAGTTTCGGATATAAGCTCAAACTGATAACCTATACCACCCAGAGTGCAAATCTTATGTTGAGAGAGGTGGGTATATCTCTTTTTCTGGCCAGTGTCGGTATTGAATCGGGTGGTGGTTTTATGGATGCGCTTGTCCAGGGTGATGGTGTCCTATATGTAGGATATGGTCTTCTTCTGACCATGGTACCTATCATTCTGGTGGGTGTGCTGACCAAGTTCTTCCTTAAACTTGACTATTTTACTATTGCAGGTATCATAGCCGGCACCTACACCAATCCATCTGCCCTCTCATATTCAAGTTCACTATCCAACAAGATAAATACCCCTGCAATCAGCTACTCTACAGTATATCCTCTCGCTATGTTCTTGAGGATATTGACAGCGCAGGTGCTCATATTGATAATGATGTAGTATGGGGAAGCTAAGTAAAACATATTGTGTGGCAGGACATCAGTTCTCTTTCGTTATGGCGGAGACTTCGCCCCTGTGGAAATATGTTTTTCGTGCATACACCCCTTTTGAATCCATAGAATCCGAAGAGGACCTTTTTTCATTGGAGGTGACAGATGTTCTGGAGGTTGTGGATCTGGAACAGATATATGTAGATGAAAATCCGGAACCCGGTTTTGTGAAAATAGCAGTCTACAGGTATCATGGCGGGTATTACATGGAGTTTACCCAGCATGACAGTGTTGAGGTCAATGGAAGAATGACTATGGATGGATATGGAAAGGTGAGACTCACCCTTATTGGTGACGAAATGAACCAATGGATGACCTTTACAAATATAGCTCAGGTAGTCTACTTTATGCGTACTGCTACATTGGAAACAGTGATGGCCCACGCCTCAGCTGTCCATTATCAGGGCAAATCATATCTGTTTTTAGGAAAGAGCGGTACAGGAAAAAGTACCCATAGCAGAATGTGGCTTCAAGGGGTAGAGGGATCTGAGCTTATGAACGATGACCACCCTATAGTGAGGATTTCCGAGGATGGTACCCCTATTGCATATGGTTCGCCGTGGAGCGGGAAGACCCATTGCTATCACAATATGGCAGCACCCGTAGGTGCAATCGTGAGAATCCGCCAGGAAAAGGAGAATGCGATCCGCAAGCTCCGCCCTGTTGAGGCATATGGCTCTGTGATGGTCAGTTGCTCGGGATTCCCTATAGAAGAGAGAATCACAGAGGGGAAGAGCAATACACTTCAAAAGATAGTAAAAGGTACCTCCTGCTGGGAACTTGGCTGCCTGCCCAACGTGGATGCTGCCATTGTATGCAGGGATGCCGTTTGTCAGTAGCTTATGGGAGAGAAACTTACTATACCGAATTCCATTTTTTTTGCTGAGGTGGAGAGCCACATATCGGGGGGGAGGAGTGTGGTAATTCCTGTGAAAGGTTACAGCATGCTCCCTTTCATCCGGGATGGCAGGGACAGTGTAGAGCTTGTAGGATGCAAGGAATTGAAAGTGGGAGATATTGCTTTGGCCAAATTGGGCAATGGCAATTTTGTGCTCCACAGAGTGTGGGAGACAGATGGTGGGAAAGTGGTTCTTATGGGAGATGGCAATATCGCAGGAAAGGAGGTTTGCAGACACTCTGATATAATTGGTGTAGCCTCCAGGATTTTTAGAGGCAAGAGGGTGATAGACTGCACCTCTGCCGCTTATTTGAGAAATGTTAAAATATGGAGGGGGCTCCTCCCTATAAGAAGATATATTCTGGCGGTTTACCGCCGTTTAATAAAATTAGGGCTATGAGGATTAAAAAAGGTTTCAAATTAAGGGAAATTATGGGCGAATTTGCCGTTATAGGTGAAGGGCTTGAGCAGGTCAATTTCAATAAGATAATATCTCTCAACAGCACAGCTGCATACATATGGAGAGAGATCGAGGGGAAGGACTTTGATGCAGAGATGGTGGCAGAGCTGCTTCTTGACAAGTACGAAGTGAGTCGTGAGACAGCATTGTCAGATGCTACAGTGCTGGTGCGCAAATTGGTGGAAAACGGATTGACCGAATAGGCAAAATGGTAATAAAGAGGATTATAAAGATTCTTCCGAAGGAGTTTTACCGGACGGGTGGCTGGATAGTGGCTTCGGTTCCGGTAAGGGCCCTTTTGAATCTTGTGGGTGTGGCAGCCCTCCTTCCGGTGCTTCAGGTGGTGCTGGATGATAATCCTACCCGTTTCAGCCCTGTGACCGTATGTTTGGGAGTTCTGGCGGTCATTCTTCTCAAGAATATCCTCAATATTGCCCTGGGGGCATATCAGAACAGGTTCCTCCTCAAGATATACAGATACTTTTCCACTGCACTTTTCTCTAATCTGTATCACAAGGGCCTTCTGTATATAAAAGGGCGCAACTCTGCTGAGATCTCGCACGAGATCAACGGGGTATGCTACTCTTTCTCATTGGGTGTGCTGTCTCCAATTCTGAACATGGCAGGTGAGAGCCTTTTGCTCCTGCTGATATATATTGGTCTCATTTTCTACTCCCCTGTTGCTTCAGTGCTTGTCCCTGTATGCTTTATTCCGGTGATACTCCTCTATGTCCATATGGTAAAAAACAGGGTGCAGAGTTATGGGAAAAAGGAGAATGAGGCGAGAAGGAAGATGTGGAAAACTGTAGTGGAGACCTTCCGGGGTTATGCAGAAGTGGAGGTAAACGGTGCATTTCCGTCGATTGAAAAGCAATTTGATGAAAATTTGCAGGATATATCGCTGCAACGTGAGAAGATGACTGTAGTCCAGCAGCTCCCAATTACTCTGATAGAGCTCTCTGTGGTAGGGGCTATGGTTATACTGGTGCTTCTTAGCGGAGCTTTGGAGGGGGACAACCTGAGTGTCATGGTGGGTGTATTTGCCATTGCTGCCATGAGAATTCTCCCTGCAGTGAGGACTTTGACAAACGGGTGGACATCGGTGAAAAATGGGATGTACAGCCTGGATATCATAGAGCAGGGCCTCTCTGAAGAGGGCGTGGACAAGAAGATGGATGAACAGTTCAGTTTCTCCTGTGGACTTGAGGTAAGAAATCTGTCTTTTGCATTCCCGGATGGAGAACATAAGGTATTTGATGATTTCTCTATGTATGTGAGAAAAGGGGAGAAAGTGGGAATCAGAGGCCATTCCGGTGCCGGCAAGACCACCCTTTTCAATTTACTGCTGGGGTTTTACAGACCGGACAAAGGTGGCATCTATATTGACGGCAAAGAACTGACAGTGGAAAATCGTGCAGGATGGCTCAAATATGCAGGATATGTACAGCAGGATGTATTTATTCTTGATGCTTCATTGGCTGAGAATATTGCACTTGGTGTAAAAAGCGAGTTGATAGACAGGAACAGGGTCATGAGGGTGATCAAGGAGGTATCTCTTGCATCTTATCTGGAACAGCTTCCAGATGGTATCGATACTAGAATAGGTGAGATGGGGGCAAAGCTCTCCGGTGGACAGAAGCAGCGTGTAGGTATTGCCAGAGCACTTTATAAAGGGGCAGATATTTTATTCTTTGACGAGGCTACATCATCACTGGATAGTGCTACAGAGTCAGAAATCAACGAATCTATAATGGAACTCTCCTCCCATAGAAAAGACCTGACTATTATTGCAATAGCTCACAGGGAGTCTTCTTTGGCTTTCTGTGACAGGATTATAGAGATTTTCTAGAACTTGGGATTTGTTTCTTGCTGGAAAATGTTTATATTTGCATTAATTTGAATGTAGATAGGAATTATTATGTCAGAGAAAATGAAATCCCCATACATCTCTCCTGAAATGGAGATTATCGATCTTGTAACAGAATCAGGCTTTTGCTCAAGCAATCCAGGTGGAAATACTCCTGGTCTGGACAATAATACATGGAATTGACAAAAGGAGGATGTGATATGAAAATAGGGGTTAAACTCACTTTTTTTGCGGTATTCTTTTTTGTTATTCACTCATGTGCCAGTTTAGAGAATACATGTGGTGAGAATATGGGGCTGTATCCTGCGGAGATAGGGGTAAGCATGTCATCCGGTGATAAGACCAAAGTGTATCTTGGTGATTCTGACAATGACAGCAATACAACCCCTATATATTGGAGCGACGATGAAAGTGATCAGATTAAAGTAAAGGTTGATGGTGTGGACTACATTTTTCAAAAGGTAGGAAATACATCCAATTCAAAAAATGCAAAGTTCAGATGCGAATTGGCACCGGCGGTAGAGGCTGGAAAGACCTATACAGCCACATATAGCAGTGACGGGTTCAATTCAATCGGGTATTACCAAAGTGGAACTATAAGCTCTCTTAAGGATCATATTGATCTTTCAGCAACATATACAGCTAAGGAGGGTGATACATGGAATGATGTGGTATTCAATTTTCAGATGGAGCGTGCTATAGTGAAAATCACCATAAGAAGTGATATTGTGAATGATGTTGGAGTTGGTGTTGATCTTATGGAGGATGGAAAGGGCCTTGTCACCTCCACCAGTACTGTTGAACTCTCTCAGGAAGGTGTTGCCGAGTTCTACTTTGTCTTGGAACCCAGAGAGTACAATGAAATTACCATGGAGGTTACTTTGTATATATGTGGAGATCCTCTAAATTTCCAAACCAGGGTGATTAGATATGAGATGAGTGATATCACTATTAGGAGGAACAATATGTACTATGTAGAGAAGCAGCTTCTGTCAGATACGAGTATAGAGGAAAATTTTAATATCGTCAAGCTCTCAGGAGAGGACAACAGTTCTACTGCAAATTCATATATATTGAATCCTGTAACCGACAATCCCGTACTTGGTAAAGATAACACTATCTACAGAATATACGCCAAATACAAAGGGAACAGCTCTTCCGTATCTGATGAGATCGGTTCACGTATCAAAAAGGTAAAAGTGTTGTGGGAGTCAGATGGAACAAATTCACCTCTTGCTCAAGGGGCAATTATAACCCGTGCGATATGGCATAATGACTTCATCTACTTTGACATTAATGGATCAGGTGCTGAAGGAAATGCACTTATAGGTGCATTTGATGGTGATGGCAATATAGTGTGGTCATGGCATATCTGGGTTACAGATACCCCTCAAGAGCATCAATATGAAGATAATGACGGTATAGTCTTCGGTACTTATATGGACAGGAACTTGGGTGCATTAAGAGCTGATGGTACCGCAGTGGAAAATAGTGGCCTTTTCTATCAGTGGGGGAGAAAAGATCCGTTCCTTCCCGGTAATGTCTCATGCGCAATGATGGAAGGCGCTTCATGGAATAAAGTGAGAGTGGATAACGCCACCGGATCAATAGCTTATGCAACAGAGCACCCTATGACTTATTTGTACAGTACAGCATCTCCATTCACCTGGATTTATCTCTCTGCAGGAGAATCTGTGCAAAGTTCTATGTGGGGGGCATCCAAGACTGTATACGACCCTTGCCCCTACGGATGGAAAGTGACAGAAAGTAATCTTGGAAACAATATAGATGTCTCTTCCGGTAGGGGTTCATTCAATTCCACAACAGGCAATTATGAACTCAAGTACAAAAAAGATAAGGGAGATGTGGCATATTTCCCAACTTCAGGGCGATATTCGTATTCTACAGGTGAATGGATACAGGCTGGACTGGCCGGTTTCTATTGGTCTTCAACAGTTTCCCGTGACAGCGAGATAAGACCTGCATGCAGTTTCTATTTTGATGATCAGGGTAACGTGAATCCTGCGAGAACATATTTCTTCGCGGAAGGTGCTTCCGTAAGGTGTAAAAAAATGTAGGGCCAGATTATATCGGGTAGATCTCTGCCCCAGTGAAGTCAAACAGGTCTTGGGGGGATATCCTTAACTGGAGCCCTCTGAGACCTGCGCTTATATAGATGTGGTCATACAGGAGGGCAGATTCGTGGATGAAGGTGGGATAAGGCTTCTTCATCCCGATAGGGGTGCACCCTCCACGGATGTATCCGGTGTTTGGAAGGAGCTCTTTCATCGGAATCAGGTCGCAGTTCTTGTTACCTGATATTTTGGCAGCCACCTTCAGGTCTACCTCAAAGTTCCCTGGGATGACACACACGAAGAGCCCATTTTTGTCTCCACGCAGGACAAGGGTCTTGAAAACCTGTTCTATGTTCTGACCAAGTTGTTCTGCGACATGATCTGCCGCAAGATTCGATTCATCCACTTCATATGGGATAAGTTCGTATGTTATCCCCGCTTTGTCCAGAAGGCGGGCAGCATTGGTCTTCTCTATTTTTCCCATTTGTCGAGTGCCTCCTTCATGAGTTCCCTCCCTTTTTTTGCTATCTCTTTGGCTCTTGAATAGTCGGATATCTCCCCATATGCGTCGAATGGCATACGGACCAGAACATCAGGATTATATTTGGAGATAGTAATTTCACTTATTGTATGGTTCATAAGACTGAATGTCCTGTCCAGAAGTGAATAGTAGTTGTCTCCTAAAGAGAAGTCAGTGGAACTGTCTTTGGATATGCTCTCAGAAATGACCTTTTTACCATATATTCCTGCGAGTTTTACCCTTTCACCAAACGTTAGTGTTTCATTGTTTTTGATTGAGTCCAGAAGTTTTCTATTCTCAAGTTGTCTCTCTTTCTCGAGAATCATCTTCTCCTGTTCATCTCTATGTCTTTGGACTATGGCAGCCTGCATCTCTGTAACATTGACATCGTTTACATCAAATGCCACTAGAATGTCCTTCCCGTTTCTTACCACTCTATTGATAGGTAGTGAGTTCACTATTCCACCATCAACCAAGGTTCTTAGCCCTTGTTTGACTGGCCTGAACAGGGATGGAATGGATATTGAGGCGCGGATTGCATCAAAAAGATTCCCCTCAGAGTAGACTATCTCCTCTCCTGTATACAGATCGGCAGCTACCGCCCTGAATGGTATTTTCAGATCCCGGATATCTATATCTGGTATTATCTCTTTAATTGCATTGATAATCTTGTCTCCTTTTACAATGTGGTTTTTGCTTAGGGACAGATCCATTAATCCGAAAACTTTCCATGCGTTGAGGTTGTAAAGCCACTCCTTGAGCTCATCAAGTCTCCCTGTGGCATAAATGCCGCCTATCAGTGAGCCCATAGATGTTCCTGCTACTGATGTTATATTGTAACCTCTCCTTTCGAGTTCTTCGATCGCTCCGATATATGCAAATCCTCTGGGGCCGCCGCTTGAGAGCACTAATGCTACATCTTGTCTGATAGGTTTCATAGTGAAATGTATTTACTCAACAAAGATAATAATTTTCTAACTTTGTTTCGAAAATCAATTATTTCGCACTTATGGAGATACTCAAGAGGTTATTCAGGAAATATGTTGTAGACGCATTGAGCTATATGGCCCTGGGTCTGTTCTGCTCATTGATATTGGGCCTAATAGTGGGGCAGTTGGCGAAAATGGAGTTTCTGGGCTTTCTGGGCTTTATTGCGGAGGCTCTCTCTGCAAGTTCTCCTCTGGTGGGTGCCTGCATAGGCTTTGCAATAGTGCTGGGGCTGAAGTATGCCCCCCTTGTGACCATATCTTCAGCGATAGTAGGTGCACTCGGTTATAAATATGGCGGCCCTGTTGGCTCATACTTTGCAGTGATAATAGCAGCGAGGGTGGGTGAACTTATCTCCAAAAAGACCCCTGTAGATATCATCCTTACCCCACTGGTCACTATTGTAGTGGGTGGACTTATTGCCAGATATTGCTGCTCTCCGATCAATGATTTTATGCTCTATCTGGGGAGCCTCATCAACAATGCCACAAATCTCAGCCCATTCTTGATGGGGATTGTGGTCTCTATCCTGGTGGGTTGTGCACTTACCCTCCCAATCAGTTCTGCAGCCCTCTGCATTATGCTCGGGATAGATGGCCTTGCTGCCGGTGCTGCCACAGTAGGGTGCTGTGCCCAGATGGTGGGATTTGCCGTGATAAGTTTCAGGGACAATGGGGTAGGAGGGCTCCTTTCTCAGGGGCTCGGAACCTCAATGCTGCAGATAGGCAATATTGTTCGCAAACCAATAATATGGCTTGCACCGACCCTCACTGCTGCCATCCTTGGACCCGTTTCCACAGTGGTGTTCGGGATGACCAACAATGCCCTCGGTGCTGGTATGGGTACCTCCGGCCTTGTAGGGTCTATTGCGTCCTATGCCGATATGACTGCAGCTGGAGGCGATTCTACCGCCATAATAATAAAAATAGCGGTGCTACATTTCGTAGCACCGGCTATCATTTCTCTTTTCATCCATTTGGGAATGACCAGACTCGGCTGGGTCAAAAATGGTGATATGAAGATAGGGTAGTGGGGGTTAAATATGTGAATCACTCTCTGTTACAGTCCATCCTGTACTAGGCAGTCTGTATGCTTTGCCCACAACTATGTTTTTATCTGTAACAGGTACAAGCAATTCGTATTTGTAATATTTTGAGGATGATTTGTATCTTACGTGGAATGCCCAACTTGAAGTTGGTTTTTTAATCATAAGTTCATTTTTGAAAGCAAAACAATAGGAAATGTCCTCCCCATTGACCACACATCCGGCATCGCCTGTAGCAGTACTCCTGTCAAAAACAAATCCATGTGTCTCAGTAGGATTGAATGATAATGCATCTTTTTTAAGTGCGACCACTGCCCAATTCGCTTCAGTGGTGCTGTTCACAATGGATATAGTTGACTCTTCCATATATGCTTCATCGTGGCCTGAGGGCATACCAGTCAACTCTCTTGGAACAGAGATCTGGAAAAGTCTTGGATCAATATTAAGAGTCACAGAACCGAGAGAGACAACGCCATCAGTAACTGTATATGTGCCGGTACCTTTCATAAATTCACCTCCGTTATAATTAAGTAGTGGATATGTACCTTCTTTCTCAAACCAGTTGCCAACATTGTTTGTACCTTTTATAAAGTAAGTTTCGTCCTTCGTGCCATGAGTAAGCATTTCTCCTCTGTGGTGTATGGCCATCCACTCACCACCTTCCCCTAAGTTAGATGTAATTGTATTATTGAGCACAATCTCAGACCATCCTGTTATAGATGAATAGACGGTGTAAGCAGCTTTTATGTATGGAGTTCCACCTAAAGTTCCTCCGTACCAATTTGCTCCAGTTGGTTTGAATACAAACACCACCCAATCCCCATTGGCCCATTCGGATTTTACAGCTTTAGTGAGATTCCCGCTGAAATCTGGTCTGTCTGATATTGTAAATACAGCTTTTGTACCCTCATTCTCCATTGGGGAGTCAATCTTTTGGCACCCTGATGCAGTTACCACCAATGCGATAACTGCCATAATAAGATTTCTCATTTTCATAATTGTCCTTTTTATCAGTTATACATTTGGTTACCATTGTTCTTCTCCATCAAATCCGTCATAATTTGGTGATGCGGCAAAACCCTGTTCCACCGACATTTCGACTACCTCCAGCAGAGGAGCTTCGTAAAGTTTCAGTTTTTCCATAGGCTTATATTTTATGTTTGTATGTAACTACTGACTTTTTTTTCAAATATACCTTTTTTTTGGTTAATCGTCAAACAAGTACGAATTTTGAAGTGCATTATTGAAATATTTCAGAAAAAATATTATATTTGCGATAGGAAATAATTATAAATAAAGAATAAACAAATTATGATCAGCGAAAAACTACACAAAGCAATCAATGACCAGATCAATGCAGAACTTTGGTCAGCATATTTGTATCTCTCAATGTCTATGGACGCTGAGGAGAAGAACTATAAAGGAGTGGCCAACTGGTTCCATATCCAGTTCCAGGAGGAGCAGGCTCACGCACGTATCTTCATGAACTACCTTAACTCAGTAGAGGCTAAAGTGGAACTCAAACCTATTGAGGGAGTTCAGACTACCTGGGATTCAGTTTTGGATATGTTCAAATCTACCCTTGAGCACGAGAAGAAAGTATCTGCACTTATCCGTAACCTTATGAGCATAGCTAAAGAGGATCATGACTACGCAGCAGAGAGCAAACTCAAATGGTTCATCGAGGAGCAGGTGGAAGAGGAAGAGGCTGCAAGGGATATCATCTTCGCTGTAGAGTCAGTCGGTAACAGCAAAAATGATATGTATATCCTTGATAAGGAGTTGGCAGCACGTGTATACAATGTGCCTGCCCCACTAGCTGGCAAGTAGCCTTTTAAAGGGTGATTTCTGCGTTACGCTCGATTCGGAAATATAAGGGAGACTAATCTGTTTAAGAATTAGTCTCCCTCTTTCTTCAAAAATAAGCCGTCTTATTTATTTGGTCCATCCAGTGAGTGGTAGTCGATATGATTTTCCAATTTTGATAGAATGGTCATTTCTGTCAATGTTGATTGATGCGAAACTTGCAGCATTTTCTCCATTTGTAATTGAGAATACTAAATCTGTAAATGTTGCATCTTCTGGTTTGCTGAATACAAAGCAGTAAGACACATCTTCACCGTTTAATACCCCCTCAGCAAAACCAGATTTTGTTGAATTGTCAAGCCAAAAGCCATTGGTGGTTTGTGGAGCCAAATAAAGCACCCCTCTTTTAAGGGCCACAACTCTATATAGATCTTCCGGTGATGAATTTTGTTTTATGGATAATCTAAATTTCAGGTTTTTGAACCAGGTAGAATATGCGTTATTAAATATAGGGTTGCTACTCCCATCTGTAATGTCTTTGCTCACTGAAAATTGGAATAAAGAACTATACAGCTGTAAGTCTATTGTGGATAGTGTAATTGTAGTACCGTCCGATGTGTAAGTTCCTTTATGGGACATAAATTCTCCTCCTTTATATCCATCAAGCTGGTATCCGTTATAGGTGTTAGGTGCAGTACCTACTTCAGAGGGAATAGCTTTAGCTGTTACCTTCCCTCTATGGTGGATGGCCAGATAAGTGCCACTTTCGCCCAAGTCAGTTATATTTTGAGAAGTGAGAGTTATATCTGACCACACAGATGATGTATAGGTTGTCGTGAATTTATAAAGGGCATCTTCCATAGGCCCATACCAATTTGTAGCCCCTGCAGGTTTGAAAATTATCATGACCGAATCCCCCTCTGCCCAAGCTGTTTTGACCGCTTTTGTCTGGCCTGGGTCGCCAAGTACAGGTTTGTCTGCGATGGTGAATTTTACTTTTACTGTGCTATTTGAGTCGGCTCTGTCGATTTTTTGACATCCTGAAGCAGTTATAACCAATGCGATAACTGCCATAATGATATTTCTAAATTTCATAATTGTCCTTTTTTATCAGTTATACATTTGGTTACCATTGTTCTTCCCCTTCAAATCCGTCATAATTTGGCGATGCGGCAAAACCCTGTTCCACCGACATTTCGACTACCTCTAGCAGAGGAGCTTCGTAGAATTGATTTTCCTTCTTCATAGTGTTGGCTTTTAAATGTTTGTTTGCAATTTACCTAAAATTTTCCTTGGATGCAAACAAAGTACTATCTTAGAGCAAATTTTGAACTTATGGCACTATTCAGATTGAGTGAGAAATGTGTTAAGCCAATGGTATTTTCTGCTACCGGGCTTTTTATCGCATTGGTCGCAATTTTCTTTTTGCCATTGGCATTGCCCTATGAACTGGCATACCCTGTGGCTGCCCTTTTCGTAGTATCGCTATGGCTGACACCGTGGGAAGTCTCATTGGCATTGCTCTTCTCAGCAATGGGGGATGTGGCAGGGAGTGCCGGAGAGATTCTTTGGCAGATGGGGCTTTTCGGAGTGGCGCATCTGTGGTACATCCTCTTTTTCGTGAGAAGATATTTTGCAAAAGTTGATAAAAGGGATGGGAAGGTGAGCAGAAGGACGGTGGTCCATCTGAGCATATTCTCCCTCTGCGTCCTGGCAGTAATGGCTGTGGCGTTTGCGCTTGTGGTACCGGCAATGCCTGCTGGTGTGGTGAGAATTGCTGGAGGTGCCTATGCAGTGGTGATATGTGGAATGTTCCTGATGGCATTGCTCCAGAGGAGTTCGCTGTATGCATTGGGCGCTGCCCTGTTTGTGATATCGGACCTTGTTCTGGCATGGAACCTTTTTGTGGAGCCAGTGGAGAATGCAGGTGCAATGATAATGGTGACCTATTATCTGGCACAATGGCTCATTTTCATCCGTGCCACTCCGTATGAGGTGCCCCATCCGGTACGGCTGTTGAGGTTTTGATGGGATGTGCTGCTTCGGCGGCCAGGTCTGCAAAAATGTGCTAGACCTGGCCGGATGTGATGGCCGGCCCTTTTTTATGGTGGATTTTAGCCAGACATTAAGCTGTCCGGCCAATAATGATTATCTTTGATGGAAATTTGGCAAGTAATGACTGATACACAACTCCTCACAGGTATAATGCAGAATGATGACCGCGTGTGGCGGCATATCTGCAGGGAGATGAAACCGGGATTTTCATCGATCCTCTCGCATACATACCCTTTTGCACATCTGACTGATGAGGATATTGAAGATATATTTCAGGATTCCTTGATTGTCCTGATGCAGAAGGTCAAGAATGGCTTGGTTACTGCACCCCGTCAAGGTGCCATTTTCAGTTATCTCGTCCAGACCGGTAAGCTGACAGCAAGTAATTTCATCAGAAAAAGGAAGAGCTTGAGTTCGGATGAGGAGGTTATAGTTTCCCGTAACCTACATAAAGAAGCTGGTGACGTGGAAGTTACTGCAGAAGTCAGACAGCGGACCCAGGATGAATTCCTTGACAGGGCCTATAATTCATTGCCTGACACCTGCAAGAAAATCTTCAGGCAATATTACTGGGAGGGCAGGCCGTTTGATGAAATTGCCGATAATATAGGATACTGCACTATTGACTCTGTAAAGACCAAAAAGAGTAAATGTATGAATCAGTTTAGAGAATTTGCAAAGAAACTCATTGCTGATGATGAGTTTGAGGAAGAGGTGGTGCGTGCTGCTGTCGAAAGGGCTGTCTTGAGAGAATTGATAGAAGAGGAGAGGGAGTATGCCAAAACAGATGTGATGTTGGCTGCTCTGGATCTTGATGATAAATCTCATAAGGATAGCGAATAATGTCGGAGAAGCACAGGAAGTATTCTTATTGGGCCACTACATGCATCTATGTTCTGCTGGCACTCCTTTTTTTCGGTGTGCTGCTCAAGTCATTTGGGTATGATGCGTTGGATATGTGGGTCAAATCACCAAGGCACGGGAGTATGAGAGGATTGGTGTGTGGCTTTGCCGCGTATGCCCTCTTTATGCCATCCCTTATTTTTCCTAAAATCCGCCACAACTTGAAATGGTTCATGCACTTTACCCATGAATTGACCCATACATTGGCAGCAGTGCTCTTTTTCAGAAGGATTGAGGAGTTTGTTGTCTCCGGGAGGGACTGCCACGTCAGGTATGAAAAGAGTCCTGTAGGATATGTCCCGATAACACTCTCCCCTTATTGTGTTCCGTTATATACCTTTATGCTCTTCCCTTTCAGGTATTTCGGTGCTGCCGAATATATGTTTGCTTTTGATGTGATGATAGCATTTACCTATGCTTTCCACATCCACTCGTTTATAAGATATACCCGCTATACACAGTCTGATATCGAAGGTTGCGGCCTGGCCCGATCTACAGCCTTCATATCATTCGTCCATTGTGCAGTTCTCGCCCTGATCCTCTCAATGCCAAAAGGTGGTATGAAGCTGGCGATAGGAAGGGTGTTTTGGGAATATCCGGTGCAGTTGGTTACCGATCCGGCTGCCTGGCTGCAAGATGTTGTGAAATTTTTCTGATTTTCCGGTTACCATTTCTCCGATGCTACATTATAGAGTGAAAACAAATCAATAACACTCTAAATTCAAGCATTATGAAGAAAATCTTTTTTGCAGCGATCATCTCGCTTATTACCGTTATCTGTGTTTCTGCAACTGTTGCAAACACCCCTGAAGGCAATTTCTCGTCATCTGTCACAGCCACCATCGCCGGAGTTGATGAGGGGATCGATTTTGATACCAGGACTCTGGTGACCATCTACAATCTTTTGCCCCAGAAGGTGAAAGATCTCTGCGTGGCAAGTTATAAGGATATTGCCCCCAGGATAGATGCCTCAGGCTCAAAGGGTTTCTCTTATGCAGGTGTCTCAATCCGTCTGATCAGCAATGATACCGGTGATGATCTCAAATTCAGTTGCGGCGGCCACTCTATCGTAGTGAAAAACTACAACCGTCCGGAGTTTGACACTATTTTCGGGATCTAAGCCTTGCTCCTGATCTCTGTGCTAATATCTGTGCTGTTGCTCTCCTTTCGCAGCGACAGCACAGATTCCACCAAAAAGAATAAATGATTGCCATATGAAACTTAATGATATCAAGGAGTGGCTCATGAGAGTTACTGCCGACAAGAAAAGGCTTGTTTTGTGGATCATTCTGCTGATTATCTTCCCATATGCTGCAGGATTGTTCCTTATATGGCCAAGTAACCTGTTTAAAGAGAGGATGCCGAAGGGATGGAAGACCTTCTGCTGGGTTGTATATGCTCCAATTGGTCTTTATTCCATTGCACTGAAAGTGTTTGCAGTTGTGCTGTTTATTGGAATGTGTGCTGATCCTGGTGCAGGGAAGCCATACATTGTCAAAGAAAATATCTCTGCACCGGAGTATAGAACTGCAGAAGACTTCTACAAACTTACAGGAGTAGAGTTCCCTGAACTGGAAATGGTGGATTCCCTGTTCTATGATGAAGGATGTCTCAGGGCCTGTACCTGGCACGAATATAAGTTTGTCGCCAAGGACGGTCCTGATAAAGAGTTCTTCAATCGTCTGGATCTGGCCTGTCAGACAGATTCTACTCACTGGAATCTCAGTAGGGGAAGTTTGGCTGATTATTTTTATAGAGGAACAGACGAGCCAATTAAGGAAGACGAGTCCATATATTCATATTTTATCTACCCCGATCAGACCCCTGTAGACCGCAGTCGTGGAATGTGCGACAGGATGGTGGAGAGTTCTGATGGGAAATTGACCCCTGATTGGGATGGAGATTTTGTCTCTGTCGAGATCCAAAAAGATACGATCGTTCTGAGAGACGGGTGGTTAAGGTAGGTTGCGAGTTATAAGTGGACTGATTTATATAATGGTGACTGGATAGTGTAAAAAGAATGTAAACTGGCATCGGCGTCGGGTGTGTCTTCGAACGGGGTAATGGATCAGCATCATTGATAATGTGACTGGCCCTTTGGCAGCGACTCCGAGGAAGATGGTAATGATGAGGACTATCAGCCTTTTCATAAATGTGTATCAGTTTTTTTTATTTGAATTTGATGAGCTGTGACGTTTTTCGCGGTATGTATGTCACAGTCATCCCGCTTTTTGCCATTTAACCTCCATTTTAGCCACTACTGTGACATTTTTCTTTCAAAAAACTGCACAGTGATACTTGGTAAGCCGCAGGCATTCCCCCTGCGAGGATTTGGCCGCTGGCATTCCCCTTCGGGGATTTGGCCTCCGGCATTCCCCTTCGGGGATTACGTCGCTAAACTTTTGAGCATCAATAAACCTGTTGAGATTTTACATGTCCTTTTTTTATTTTATTCATTTGGTTTGATTATTATCTTCCACAGGACAAATAAACATACCATTACTGAAAGCAGAATAAATATAGCACATATTTCAAATAGGGTGGTCTGAAATCTTATGAAATTATATATGCCCACTGCCATCCATATCCATAGATTTATGATTATTCCTTTTGTGATGTAAATCCATATTTTCCCTTTTCTAAACAAGGATATACAGCTTATTGTTCCGGCAAAAGTTAACAAAGCGAAGTTTGAGTATATCAGTATAGTGACCATTTTATGTGCTGTTTCCCCAAATCTATCCCATATTGGATACCTGTAAAGCCAATCATACGTCAATTCAAAAGTGGTACATGCAGCCAATATAGTCCCCAAGATTAGAAAAGACCATATTGCCACTTTATTGATTTTGCCTGATGTCATTGTAGCACTCATATTTGTTAAATGGAGCAAAATGGAAACTTTGCTGATGCAGTAAAGTTACACATAAAATGCTTCATAATACAAAAACACTCCAGCGATAGGATCGGTGCAGCTCCATGCAATTCAACATCTGGGGATTGGGCCTCCGGCATTCCCCTATGGGGATTGGGCCGCTGTGCTACAATCCACAACCTATAGAGTATTTTGGCCGTACCCTCCCCCTTTTACAATCTCCACCTGAGGGTGATCATGGCATCGGCGTCGGGTGTGCCTTCGAAGGGGTAATCCAAGGTGCCAATAATGCCCAATGCGAGCTTATCAGTTATCTTTACGAAGAGTCTGGTCTGGGAGTAAAACTCTGCTGGGACATTTGTCAAATGGGTTTTCCACAGGTCGTTGAATGTCTCAATCTGGAAATGTTTCCATTCCCATCCCCCGACAATGGAGAGTTGTCCGCCAAATCCACCGCGTTGCCTCCACATGGCAAGGGGCTCAATTGCCAGATATCCGTGCTGACTATAGAAACAGTAGGCTCCGCCAAGATATGCGGTGCTCTCAAAAAATGAGAGTCCGGCTGCTGCTCTGTATTCAGCGTGGAGAAAAACGGGGAGATCCCACCATCTCTGTTCCCAAAAGAATTGTCCGTATGCCCCGAATGAATGGCCTCTCCAGTCACCCATTTCGATATATCCGTAACCGATATGATTTTCTCCGATACCTGTGGATTCAGATGCAATCACCCCATTGTCTCCAAATGGGGAATACATCAGCATCATCGATGATGTGACTTGCCCTTTGGCAGTGAGTCCGAGGAAGATGGTAATGATGAGGACAATCAGCCTTTTCATAAATGTGTATCAGTTTTTTTATTTGAATTTGATGAGCTGTGACGTTTTTCGCGGTATTTATGTCACAGTCATCCCGCTTTTTGCCATTTAACCCCCATTTTAGCCACCACTGTGACATTCTTCTTTCAAAAAAGTGCACAGTGATACTTGGTGGGCCTCCGGCATTCCCTTCGGGGATTGGGCCTCCGGCATTCCCTTAGGGGATTTGGCCTCCGGCATTCCC
>JAZRHK010000137.1:0-2269 GCA_045644725.1 Candidatus Coprenecus sp.
GCATCATATGAGTTTGACGGAGATGAGATGGTGACAGAAGATCCCCCCCGTTGGAGTACAGTACCTGAAGGTGCTACAAAAATAACAGTTTATGCCTATGCTCCGAGGATAGAGAATCTAGCATCTAATGTTATAACCATAACAGATATTAATGATGCTCAAACTGACTACATCGCAGCGGTGTCCGATCCTATTGCATTAAATAGCAGTACCCACACTTTTCAGAGTGTCCAGCTTCCTTTTGAGCATATCTACACAGCTATCCAACTTAAGGCCGGATTTGATTGTGTTATCAGATCAATCAGTATATCCAATGTGGTAAAGGGTGGAATTTATACTATAGGATCGGGTTGGAATATAGAGGGACAAGAAAAGATAACCTATTCATTTTCCAATCTTACTTTAACGGTAACTGCAGGGACAAATATAGGTGATCCTATACTGATGATCCCACAGGCTCTTTCAGGTTCGATCTTGTCAATAGAGACCACCGAAGGGATATACAGTGTTTCATTGGACAAAAAGGAGTGGCGACAAGGTAAACTGATTACTTATACTCTTAATAAGAAACAATCAGATTATTCTGAATATATCTATTTCGATATAGCCGCTGGGGGTGTGACAATAGAAGGAAATCGTTATTCGGGAAAAGTCTTTGTAAACGGTTATAATGAAGCCCAGGTGATTTCTGGAGTACACGAAAGTGGAAACAAATATTATATCTATCAGTCGTGTGTGACTGATGTCAATAAAGATAATGGGAATTATAAAGTTGGGTATTCAGACTACGATAGCGCCAATAAGAAAGGGATAGGTACTCCAAAACTGCCATCCTATGCGGAGGTGACCTGGCAAGAGATGCGTTGGAGAGATTTTATAACAAATAATACAAGTGTTGAGTCAGTTATAGAAGCGTGGGATAATGCTGCAGGGGCAGGAAAAGGATCATCTGGCAAACCTAATGGAGCGGGGGCAGCAGGTGCTGTACGTAATGCAAAGAGGGAGGCTACTAAAAATATAATAACTGTAACTAAAGATGTCAATGAGTGCCTTTTAGTCTTGGATAACATCTACATCAGTGCCCAGTACCAAGGTGGTCATAATCGTACATGGGGAGGTATAACTTACACTCCCACTGCAGAATCCGGATCGAAACTGACACTAAATATCATCGGCGATAACAGAGTAGGCTGTGTCTATTATAACAATAGCACCAAAGCAGCAAGTGTGGCCGCGCAAAATGAATTGATTTTTGAGGGGTCTGGTTCCATCACAGTGGCTGATACAGATTATTATGAGTCCGGCGGTGGATATTTTTCAAACCATTATGACTCAGCTATAGGAAATTGTGATAATGGTAATGGTTGTTATGGAATTATTATAAACAGCGGAATTATCTATTCCGGTACCACTCAAGCAGAGAATTGTACCGCTATTGGAGGTGGAGGAAATGGATTTGGTGAGGTAATTATCAATGGTGGAGTGGTTACAGCAGTAGCTTCCACTACCGGTACTGCCATTGGTGGAGGAATCGGTTTCTCTTCTGAAGGAGGTGGAGGATATGTTGAAATCAATGGAGGTAATGTATATGCATACAATAAGGATAATGGCCACAGTATTCCTAGTTCTGCGATAGGTGGTGCAGGCTCTCAGAAAGAGTGGGGCTCAAAGGGAACAGTGATTATTAATGATGGTTATGTATATGCGTATTCGGCATTGGGTACGGCTATAGGTGGTGGTAGCAGCTACATGAAAAAAGGTGGAGATGCAGAGGTTATTATCACTGGTGGCAACGTTATAGCAATGAGCGGTGCACCTGGTAGTGCCGGTATAGGTGGTGGTACTACAGGAACTGGTGGTGACAGGAATTGGAAAGGAGACAGTGATACAAATGGAGGAAATGCGATCATTACTATTGGAAGTGAGTCAAATTTAAATTCTACCATGCCTATTCTAAGAACAGGCTCTATCGGTGGTGGAGGATCTGGGCATAGTAGTGGTAATATCGGCAATGCGAACATTACCATTTATGGCGGAGACATCCAGGCCCAGTTTGTGATGGCAGCTTCTCCCAATAATGTATTCAATATGCAGGGGGGACTTATCAGAAACAGTGATACCTCTGATGATGAGTATAAGTGTATCCAGGAGAATGGCGGTGCAGTGTATATGCAGCAGGGAACCTTTACGATGTCGGGCGGTACCATCAAAAAGTGTTCAGCCTCCAAGACATCAGCCTCCAAAGGTGGAGCCGTTTATATCGTGGGCG
>JAZRHK010000138.1:0-1037 GCA_045644725.1 Candidatus Coprenecus sp.
AGAGAGCAGCCACAGCCCTGGTGCTGGAAGGAAACCTGGGAATCAGAATCAGTGATATTCTTTCCCTTCGACCTTGTGACATTGTCAGGGATGGAGACAGATACAGACTTGAGATTGTGGAGCAGAAGACTGGCAAGCACAGAGAATTTACTGTCCCTCTTGTGGTCAAACAGTATATTGAAAATTACTGTCTGAGAAATGGTATTGGATCCAGGGACAGGATCTTTCCTGTGACAGAAAGAGCAATCTCCAAACAGTTGGCTATTGTCTGTGATTACCTGGGGTATGAGGGCATAGGAACCCACAGCTTCAGGAAGTGGTATGCAACAGAGATCTACAAAGCCAATGGGTGTGACATTGCCCTGGTGCAAAGGTTACTGCAACATAGCTCTGCTGAAACCACACAGAGGTACATTGGCATAGAACCCCAGAGAATTGAGAAAGCCATTGAAGGTCATGCCACACTTTTATAGTCTAAAAGTTCTGAAAGCCCACCTATATGGTGGGCTTATTTGATATTATAACAAAAATATGTTATAATATTTATAGAAATTAAAGATTTAAGGAGAAAACCATGATTTTTGATAATGATTTCTATGATATTGACTGGCAGAGTGTTTGCGATCACCAGTAGATAAGAGAATATGAATGGCAGCTATCACACTGCCACGAGTGGGAGCCAGATCCAGAGGAAGAAGAACTGGAACCCTGGCACGACCCAACTTTTATAGCCATGATGGAAGCAATGGCAGAATCGGCAGAAAAGGAATTAGATATGCTGTTGGATATTGATTTTTGATTGAATGTTGTATCTTTGCTGCTGGATGCTATTGAAAAGTGTAGTTCAAAATATGAAGACATGAAAAGAGGGAGCAGACTTTTATCTGCTCCCTCTGATTTTTATTCGATCGGCATCTCAAAACGACCAACCACTTCGCCTGTTTTATCAATTAGAATTTCGACAACCAATATACCACTATTCAAAGCGGAATATCCCTCATCCCATACAGAACCTCTGTACTCTCCTACTTTAACAT
>JAZRHK010000139.1:0-4376 GCA_045644725.1 Candidatus Coprenecus sp.
GTGCGCTACCGACTGTGCCACATCAGCGTATTGATTTGTTATTTGATGACACTCTATTGTATAGTATTAAAATTATATTGTCAAGTGTTGCTGTTGATTTATTTGTATTATTTTTATAATGAAAGCATATATTTTATTGGCAGAAGGGTTTGAGACCATTGAAGCTCTGACCCCATTGGATATCCTTCGCAGATGTGGCGTGGATACCAGAACTATTTCAATTTCAGACTCTTTGGATGTAGTTTCCTCGCATGGACTTATAGTGAAGGCAGATCTCCTTCTCTCTGATGATATTACTGATGGAGATATGGTCATTTTGCCTGGAGGATTTCCCGGATATGTTAATCTTGGAGAGTCGCAGCAAGTTTTGGATTTGGTTAGGAGCTATGATGCTGCAGGTAAATATGTGGCAGCAATATGCGGAGCACCGACTGTCTTGCGTGCAGCAGGGGTGGGAATAGGAAAAAAGATCACCTGCCATTCAAGCGTATCCGATGAAATGGCAGGTGATTATATTTGCACTTGCGGTGATGTCGAGAGAGACGGTAACTTTATTACTGGCAAGGGTGCGGGGCTGTCATTACCTTTTGCATTGTCCCTGGCAGAGGTATTGTCCCCGATCGAAACTGTTCAGAAAGTAAGGCAGGGGCTGCAAATAGCGTAGTCCTACTCAATTACTTTGAATGTGGCGCGGGCCTCTTTTGCAGGAAGGAGGTCGAAGTGCCACCACTCCTCTTTGATGGGGTGAAGCCCTGCCTCTACCATAACTTCGCGAAGTAATCTGCGGTTTTCATACTCGCGGATGGTGATGCGTCCCTCTTTAAGGAGATCTTCCTCAATATTGATTCTTGATTCGCGGCCGAAGAAATCGTATTCTGAACCCATTGGAATAGGGTGTCCTGTGCAGTCCAGCAGAGTTACGTCGACAGCTGAGCCCAGGTTGTGCATACCTGCACCACGTCCCGGATTTGCTACAAAATCCTCCATGTCTGTCCCCTCTACCGATGCCCACATCTCCTTCTGTATACTGATAGGGCGGGCGGCATCGTAGATTACCAGATTGAGGTCAAGACGTTTCTTTTTGAGTATCTTTTGCGCGTTTGCTACCTTTTGTGCCAATTCAGGTAGCATGAACGCCTTGTTTACATCGTGGTATAGTGTGCGGCCCATAAAATTGAGGGGTTTGGCGTATATGAGGTCAACTACTATAGTCGTGTCAAGTTCGTGAATGTCCACCAGTCCTGCCGTCCTCATGCTTGCCTCTTTTGGAGTGTCTCCGTTGTGGTCAACTCCTGATTTTGAGTTGCAGTTGCAGTTGTTGCAGGATGTTGAAAAAAATATTGCGGTCGCAATAAAAAAAATGATATTGAGTGCTCTTTTCATGATTTATAAATTTTATGGACCAAAATTAGCCAGAAAAGCTGAATTTTAAAAAAATGAGTGTGTAGAAATTTACCGGTTTGCACCTGTGATGATTGATAGGAGGGTAATTTTGCTGTTGGATTTTTAAAGATGGGAATCATGAGATGCGTTTATTTTATTTTTGCTGCCCTTCTTTTAGTTGGATGTGAAGATGGGTGGAACAAGGGTAATTGTCCTGTTACTCTCTCCTTTTCAGATGATTTTGTTACAGTGATGGAGAGCTGGCAGACCAAGTCTGCGGCGGATTTGCCGGATACAAATGATTTTATTCTGGAAATCAAGGTGGCAGAGAGTGGGGAGGTGATGTTCAAGGATGTTTATAAAAACAGGCCCTCTGAGATAACGTTGCCGGAGGGGGCATATTCATTCGTGGTATACTCTTGTGAGTTTGCAGGACCTGCATTTGATGCGCCTCAGTTCGGGGACGAGCAAGAGGTGCTCCTGACCCCTTCAGGTGTTGATATAAGTTTTGTCTGCAAACAGTTGAATACAGGGCTCCGTTGTATTTTTGACGATAAGTTCAGAGGTCAGTTCCCATCCTCCAAAGTAGTATTGTCCCAAGATGATGATAGTCTGGTCTATACTTATGACGAAGACCGGATAGCATATCTGAGGCCAGGCCAGGTGGAGCTCTCTCTGGTGACAGGTGGGTCCAGAAGACATCTTATCTCCCGTAATCTTGAATCTAATGCAATATTGACAATTAATTTCTCTGTCGACATATCTTCCAAGTCTGCAGCCGATTATTCCATTGCCATAGATACGGGGAGGGTTTGGATCTCCGAAAATTATATATATGGAAAAGAGAGGGATGGAAGTGCAATGTCCAGGGCGTTGGAGGTGGGAGATCTTTCTGCTATGGCAGGGTCTGATGATGTGTGGGTGAAGGGGTATATTGTAGGGGGAGATCTCTCATCTTCATCTGCCTCTTATACGGCCCCTTTTACATCCAGAACCAATTTTATGATATCTGATAAACCAACTGTAAGCTCCAGGAACGGGTGTGTTTCCGTAGAACTTAAGAGCGGTGCCATAAGGGACGGACTCAATCTGGTAGATCATTCCCAATACCTGGGAAAAATGGTTTATCTGAAAGGTGATATTGTAGAATCATACTACGGATTGACAGGAATTAAAGGTCTTTCAGAATACAGCTTTAATTAAACTCCGTGGGAAGGATTGCAAATTTATTTTGTTTTTAGTTTGAAATGATTTACATTTGCAGTCCCAAAACGGAAGCTTCCCTAGCTCAGTTGGTAGAGCACGACACTCTTAATGTTGGGGTCCAGGGTTCGATCCCCTGGGGGAGCACAAAAAGGCTATCAGATCTGATAGCCTTTTTTGTGTTTAGATTCCAGGGTGCTCCTTACATCCCCCCTTTGCGGTATTCCTGAATTTCGCGGAGGAGCTCTTCAGTGGTATCGACCATCTTTTTGTTTATTCTGTTGCCAAGCAGGCCTCCTATGATGGTCCCCACAGCAATTCCTCCCAGAATCCAAAGAGTCTCCTCTCCTTGCTGCCCCTTGTATACCTCTATCCCTAACCATATGAGCCACGGGATTATCATGGCGAGTGCTATTTTGTACCACTCCTTATACCTTTTTCTGAGCAGTGCCACTTTCTCAGCTACCTCCATAAGATTTGCATTGGATATCTGTACTCTCCATAGATCCCGGTGGAACTGCAGTGTCTTCAGAGCACAGAACAGGAGCATAATGAATGTCGCTCCACAGAACCAGTAGGATGTGCCGAGCTGTGCAAAATATGATGGCGCCCACATTGCGACAAATAGCCCAAGCACGAACAGTATACGCCCCCTTTTCCCCAGTCCGTACATTTTTTTCTGCATTGCCTGCATGATGTGTTTTTCGTTTATGATGCTCTGTTCATCAAGTCTCTTTTTCAGCAGCTCCAGCTGTTGTTTCATCTCTTCCATATTGTACGTGTCGTTATTGTATCCCATAGTTACATTCTTTTTAATTGTTCTTTAATTCTTACCAGGCGGACTGAGACATTCTTTTCGCTGATTCCCACTATCTCGCCAATCTCTGCATAGCTGATGTTTTCAAGCCATAGGAGGACTATTACCCTGTCGAATGGGCCGAGTTGGCCAATTCTCTTGTGCAGCATCCTGATCTGTTTGATGTCATCCATCGTGTCATCAAAGAGGTCAATGTCCATGCTCAGAGGAACAGTCTGTACCCTTCTTGTTTTTTTCCTTTCGTATGAGACGCATGTGTTGAAGCTGATTCTCCATATCCATGTTCTGACGGAGCTGTCTCCCCTGAATTTTTCAATCCCGTTCCAGATATTTATCAAAATCTCCTGGAACAGGTCTGCCACTTCATCCTTGTCCTGTGCAAACATATAGCAGACTGTGTATATGGTCCCCTTATGTTTCTTTACCAAATTTGTGAATTCCTGTTCTATTCTGTCCATTTTGTTTTAATTGTTTTGCCCAATTAGACTCCCCAAATCTCCATTCACTACAAAAATAAGTATATTTACGCCCAATTTATGTTCCGGCAGTCATTTATAGAGTTTTTGCAGACGGGCGGGGTGGAATTCACCCGGCAAGGGGACTGTTTTCTTTTTCCGGAGCACAATCTGGAGATAGTCCTTGTACCCCGCGATGCTTCTGTCCAGCCGGACATAACCACTGATGCCGCTCCCCATTGCGACCGCCTCTATCTTTATGAGGACAGGTGGTTTTCGGGCGGTAAAGAAATCCGGAGCAGGATACTCGCCCGTGTAGGATGTTTCCGCAGTGTATTTGCACGCAAGTGCAATATCATTAGCGGGAGTACAATTGCCCGGGAGGTGGCAGAATTTCTGGAGAAGAACCATGCTTACGGCAATGCCCAATGCAAACACCGGTATGCTCTTGAATATCAGGGAGAACTTGTGGCTGTGGCCACTTTTTCAAAGCCGAGGCCAATGCCACGGGGTGATGG
>JAZRHK010000140.1:0-20860 GCA_045644725.1 Candidatus Coprenecus sp.
GTAAGCGGTGAAGAGGTGGTCTGCGACTCGATGGAGAGTGTAATGGGTTATCTTGCAGACAAGGGGGGGACACTCTACCTGATGGCAGACCTCCGCTGGTACGAAGAGCAATACCGCATCGAGAAGCTTCTCAATCTTAAAGAGGAGGGTTTTTCAAGGGTCTATATTGCCTCCGGCAATGGGAAAGGGCTTGGGGAGATCATCAGGATAGATGCTTTGCTCTCGAGCATAGACGACTACGCCGGGCGCAATGTGATGCTGCTTGTGGACCGTATCGCTTTGGAGGAGGGTTCCACCGAGGACGATGAGGTCTCTGCCCGTCTGATGGATTCGATCAGGAGTGCATTTGACAAAGGTGAGGGCAATGTCCATACCGTACTGCAGAACGGGGAGGATATTGCGGTGCGACGCTTTTCATCTCTCTTCGAGGCTGACGGGATGAGGTTTGACCGTCCGGAGGAGTGGATGTTCAATTTCAACAGTCCCCTGGGCGCATGCCCTGTCTGCGGAGGTTTGGGGCAGATAATCGGAATCGACGAGTCGCTGGTAATTCCAAATGCAGCTCTCTCGGTATACCAGGATGCGATTGCCTGCTGGAGGGGCAATACAATGTCCTATTTCAAGGAACAATTGGTCCTCAACGCCTACAAGTTCGATTTCCCTATTCACACACCATATAACCTGCTTACCCCAGATCAGAAGAGGGTTCTGTGGGAGGGCAATGAGCACTTCTTCGGGATCAACGATTTCTTCAGGGAGCTGGAGGCCAAGAGATACAAGATTCAGAACAAATATATGATCAGCAGGTACTCAGGAAGGACAGTCTGCCGCGAATGTGGCGGCCATAGGCTCAAAAAGGAGGCGATGTATGTGAAGGTGGGGGGAAAGAGTATTGCCGATCTAATGGATATGACAATAGGTGAGCTGTCGCTCTTCTTCAGGAATCTGTCACTTACAGACTATGAGATGGCAATAGCATCCCGTGCCCTCAATGAGATCACACTCCGACTCACCTGTCTGGAGGATGTGGGTCTGTCCTACCTCACACTGGGAAGAAGATCCAACACTCTGAGTGGTGGAGAGAGCCAGAGGGTCAATCTGGTGAGTTGCCTGGGCAATAGCCTTACAGGCTCGATGTATGTCCTTGATGAACCGAGTGTCGGCCTTCACCAGAGGGATACCCAGAGGCTCATCTCGGTACTCAAGAGACTTCGCGATCTGGGGAATACAGTGATAGTGGTCGAGCATGATGAGGAGATTATCCGTGCTGCAGACTGGCTTATCGATATCGGTCCACACGCCGGCATCCATGGTGGAGAGATTGTCTATCAGGGGCCGCCCCCGACCTGTCCCGACCTGACGTCCAGTCAGTCGGACCAGTCACACCCGACCCCGTTTGGGTGTCTCTCCCACTCCGCCCCCACATCCGAAGAAAACGGGCACGAAAACGGCACTTTCCATGCCCAAACCACCTCAAAAACAGCAAACGGGCACGAAAACAGGCAATTCTGTGCCCAAACTTCCCATTCGCTTACTCTGCAGTACCTTACAGGTGAGAAGAGTATCCCTATTCCGGAAAAGAAACGGGGCTGGGGCTACTATATAGAGGTATTCGGTGCTTGTGAAAACAACCTCAAGAACATCGATGTCAAATTCCCACTCAGGGTGATGACAGCCGTCATAGGTGTAAGCGGTTCCGGCAAATCGACCCTTGTAGGGGATATCCTCTACCCTGCCCTCTCACGACATCTGAGTCAGACGGGACCAAAACCGGGTGCCCACAGAGAGCTCGGTGGAGATCTGGACAGGATATCGTCGATCGAATATGTGGACCAGAACCCTATCGGCAAGAGTTCACGTTCAAACCCTGCCACCTATCTGAAGGTCTACGATGACATCCGCAAACTCTTCTCTGAGCAGCCATACGCCAAGATGAACGGATACGGACACTCACATTTCTCGTTCAATATAGAGGGTGGACGCTGTCCCGAGTGTCAAGGTGAGGGTGTAATCAAGATTCCTATGCAGTTTATGGCAGATATCACCACTGTGTGTGAATCTTGTGGCGGCAAAAGGTTCCTACCCGACATCCTCGAGGTGAAATATAAAGGGAAAGATATCAACGACATCCTCAACATGTCTGTCGATGAAGCTGTAGATTTCTTCTCTTCACAGGGGGAGCCTGCGGCTACACGTATTGCCGAGAAGCTCAAACCTCTCCAATATGTGGGGCTCAACTATGTTCAGCTTGGACAAAACAGCAGTACCCTGTCAGGTGGTGAGAGCCAAAGGGTGAAACTCGCATCGTTTTTGGGTAAAGATACCGATTCGTCGGGCTCTATCCTCTTCATCTTCGATGAGCCCACCACAGGACTTCACTTCGATGACATCAAAAAGCTCCTCAACTCCTTCAACGCCCTCCTCGACAAAGGGCATACTATCATTGTAGTGGAACACAACCCATACATCATCAAAGCCGCCGACCATATCATCGAACTTGGCCCCGAAGGTGGCGACCAGGGTGGATACCTGCTCTAATCATCAGTACATAAAAATAAGGGTGGATAAAATTACCCACCCCCTATTCATATTATCTCATAGAATCTACCTGGAAACCTCTCTCCAGGTACGACCTGTCACTACTGGTGGACCAGGAAGCTCTGAAGGGATCATAACGTAATTGGCTGCAGAAGTGGTAGATGTTGTACGGTTTTTTGCATCGTATGATACAAAGTCATCATAATCATACTCCCATTCTGATCCATAAGCCAATTTGTGGATACGATAATAGATAGCCTCACGTGAAGGTGCATTGAATGGACCTACACCACTGTTCATCGCACCATCTTCGGATGGTCTGTAAACACCTTTCGGATAAGTCAAACCACCTTCATATACGCCCAAACCTTCATCTTTATATCGCGCATCACTTAAGAAATGGCTCCATTTGACAGAGGTGGTATCACTTGTGAAATCAACATTCTTCCACCATCCGTACAGTGCATCGTTCTTCTTGCTCTGAACCTCAGTGCTTGATATGGTTCCATTGGACTCATATACATACTCATCAGCGAGTTTTGCAAATCCGTGTCCCACCGCTTCATGTTTGATAAGTTGGGCCAATGCCTCTTCGTTAACACCGACAGGGAAATATGATACAGATGTACCATTGCCATAATAGTCTATGGAATTATTATGTATAGGATTATACATATAACAAGTACCCGCAAAAGCAGTACTGTTCATTATAACCACTATAACAGCATCATTCATACGATCTTCAGTGATAGCCTTTCTCGCGTAGGCCATTGCTTTGGTATCATTACCACCCACGTGCATATTACCACCGAAATACCCCTCAAGAGCTGTCTCGCTGTCAGCGGTATAAACCTCGTTTTTGGAAACTGCTGTTACAGCATAAACATTGAACAGATTCTTGTATGATTTCACCGGCTCAGACTCGAAGAATTTGTCCTTAGCCAGCTTCATAATCTTATCATAGGTACCATCAGCAATAAGTCGGTCAGTATAACCGTCACCGATAAGGACCACATCGATACCGTTGCCTGAAGAGGCCTCCTGAAGTGTTGCCACTGTACCATCCTTACTGTAATCTGTAGACTCATACTCAGCATCCATACCGTTAGGGGTTCCCAACTTCTCTGTCAGGAAGTCTATAAGTCCGTCATAATCTGACAAAGAGCTGCTGAACACCATATACCCTTTTTGGTCAAATACTGCCACAGTAGGTGTCAGAAGTGTATAATTGACAAATGTCTTAGTGCCGGACTGGTCCTCTGTACAAGGCCAAGGTATTTTATGTTTTGACACATATGCCTGGGTAATATCACTGCTCTGAGTAGTAGGACTGAATACACCCAGACCCAGATCCTTGAACATCTCATAAGTGGCCACCATACGTGGTGTAAACGTCTCAGCGAAAGGACACCAGTCCAGGAAGAAATACAGCACTGTTAGTTTGTTCTTGGTTACAACATCATTTGTAAGTGTCTCACCAGTAAGTGTTTTCACTGAGAATTCCGGAATATATATATCTATTCCATCATATGGGATTCCATGCCCTACCTGATCTACAATCGTGTGCCAGTTAGTAGCCCAGCAAGGCATAGCCATTACCGACTCGGGAACCTTTCCTGAAAGCTTGTTTCCTCTGATATCCATAACAAGAAGACTTTCAAGGTTGCCAAACTGAGAAGGGATGCTGCCCTCAAGCAAATTGCCGTACAAATACATATACTCCAGTTTGGAGAGATTTCCAAGGGAAGCCGGCAGAGAACCTGTCAACTGGTTCTTAAACAATGAGAGGTTTTTAAGTTTGGCCAAGTTACCAAGTTCTGCAGGAATTTCACCTTCAAGTTCATTTGCACTCAATGCAATATATTCCAGATTTGAAAGGCTGCCCAACTCTTTAGGGATAGTTCCTGTGAAATTATTATCATTCAGATAGATAAGGTACAGATTCTTGAGATCTCCCAACTCCTTCGGAATTTCACCTGTAACTTTATTGCGATAAATGTCAAAACCTGTCAGATTTTCCAGTTTTGACAACCCTGCAGGTATGCTGCCGGTAAGGTTGTTGTCCTGCAATGTTATGTCTATAATTCTGCCGGATTTATCCACCATGATACCATACCACTGGGAAACAGGCAATTCACTTCCCCAATTGGTATTATTGGTCCAGCTTTCACCTCCGGTAGATTTGAAAAATTCCATCAGATACTCCCTCTCCTGGGCAATTTTGGTATTCAAAACTGCTACCGAATCCTCCTTCTGAACAACTTTTATATCCTCCTTGATATCTCCACTTGTGATAGTGATGATACCCTCCCTGGGTTTGTCGCTGGTGTTAGGCTGGATACCGAAGACAAGATTTGATGTCCTGAGCGCTTTAGTCTGGAGATAAGTTATCCAAGTCTTGGCAGAATCACTCACAGAGTAATTGAATTCAATATTGGCCTTAACCTCAATGGAAACCTCTCCACCTTCAGAGCCCACATCAAATTTTGAAGCAGTAACAGTGAGAGCATCTTTCTGTTTCTGAGTGACAGATATGGCCTTTATTGCTTTATTTGATTTGATGGTCACAGTGGCCGACAAATCATCAGGTGAGCCATTTGACTGCGCTGAAACAGTGATTGAAGCGTCACCCGCTTTTCCACTTGATGGTGAAACTGTACACCAAGAGGCAGGCTCCACAGTTACTGTCCAATCGTGAGAAGCATTGAACCTAACAACCTCACTTGCACCCTCAGTTGGAATCACAATCGATGTGACATCAATTTTGATTTCACTCGGAATTTCCGGTTCCGGCTCCGGTTTGTCTTTACAAGCTGTAAAAGCTACCGACAAAATCAATAGTGTAAGCAGTAGTCTTTTCATAATTACAACAATTAAATTAATTATATGACACAATTTACAATTTTTACAAATCTAACAAAAAATGCAACATTTTACAAACGCATATAATTAAAATTACCGTAATTTATGATAAACACTAACTCTTTTATCACTTATCCCCAACACCCAAATCTGTATTCTGGAGGAGGATTTCGATAGACGGATGATCCTTATAGCGGGGATAGACCTCCTCATCAAACCATTTGATCAGCTCATCATCAGGCTCTACCGAAGTGTTGTTGGGGCAAAACAGATTGACACTCATATACTCAAAGTGTCTTAGGGCAGTCTCGATATCATCGACAATATGTCCCCTCTCCTCCCCTTTGGTGCCGCAAAGGAGACAAACCCCTTTGAAATGGCGTGCAATATCTTCCGGGGTCACATCAGAGGGGACCCCTTTCTTCCATTGCTCCCTGAGCTGAGTATCAAAAGTCTCCACGCCGCAACGGAATTTCACTTGTGCAGGGGCAAATTGGGCTGCAAAATCTGCAAGGATGTGGCGATACATCCAGTGAGCCTCGAACCAGAGGGTATGTATCCCCTTTTCCTGTACGATCTTTCTTAGGTACTCGACAGTTTGTGGATCAAGTTCCGGGGCAGACCCTGAATTTATCACATCGAGGACTCCGTATTGCCCTGTAACCTGATCCAGTACAGGTTTGTTTACACCAAACGGATCACTGCTCACATCGTCGTGATAATCACAGAAGGTGCACTTCCTCCAGCGGCACCCTGTCCCCTGAAGGAGGATAAACTCACGGGGCAATTTGGCATCAATTCGCGAGTATCTGTTCATCAGATTTGCTGGTTTTACGTTTGATATACATCTTGATGCCGTGTATCAGTGCGTATGCCATAGGGGTACCCAATACAGCCTCAATGATAAGTTTGCTGAAATACTGGAAGAGGATCATCATCAGAAGATCTCTGGCTGTAACGGTCCCGACAAATGCGATAAGGACAAATGGGATCGAGTCAAAAATATAACCCACCGATGAACTAGCTATGGTGCGAAGCCATAGGAATTTACCTTTGGTTTTGATCTTTATCTTCTCCATCAGCCAGGCATTCGAGAGCTCTCCAAGGAGGAATCCCACCAAAGAAGCGATGACTATTCTGGGGACATAACCGAAAATATGGTTATATGCCTGCTCAGTCTGAGCCATATAGTCGGGAGAAGGGAGGTGTACCGCCAGATAGGTAAACGCTACCATTATGATATTGCATACCACTGTCAGGAGGATGATTTTCTTTGAGGTCTTGAAGCCCCAAATCTCAGTGAGGACATCGCCCAGCATATAGGCGAAAGGGAATGTGAGTGTACCGGCATCAAAATAGAAAAGATTGAAGATGCCTATCACTTTAACCGCCATTATATTTGATACCAGGTAGAGCGTAACGAAGATAGCCGTTACCACCATTAGTGAAGTATCAAAAAAAACTCGGTTTTTTAAAGGGTTGTCCGATACCTTATTCATAAAAATGTTTGTAATCCGGTGCAAAGATATAAAAAAAGGGAATACTGTTTGTATTGGATTGAATATATACTAATCCGATAAAATAGAATATTATGAAAAGATATACAGACAGAATAGCGTTGGTAACCGGTGGTGCAAACGGCATCGGAAAGGCTACCTGCAGAAGACTGTGCGAAGAGGGTGCGACAGTCATAATAGCAGATTACAATCTCAAGAGTGCACAAGAATATGCCTCACAGCTCTATTCCGAGGGTTACTCTGCCCTGGCAATTCATTTCAATGCCCTGGATACAGCTAGCTGCCGGGAGATAGTGGAGAAAACAGTGGACATTTACGGCAGGCTCGACCTACTGGTCAATGTCGTCGGGGGGAACGACCTTCACAAGGATTTGGCTGCAGGTGAACTGGATCTTAACTACTTCGACGAGATGATGTCGCTGAATGTAAAGAGTATGCTGGCTTCGAGCCAGTCCGCCCTGCACTATATGAAAAGGGGCAGGAATGGTGCCATAGTGAACATCGCCTCTATCGGAGGTCTCACCGCTGACTATCGTGGGACCCTATACGGCATAGCTAAAGCGGGGGTGATAAATCTGACCCGCTACATCGCTTCGCAATACGGCAAATTCGGAATCAGGTGCAATGCCGTGGCACCCGGTCTTGTTATGACCCCAGCAGCGAAACAGAACCTTACAGAGCGGCAAGACAAGATTTTCCTCAAACACATTCCCCTTCCATATCTTGGGGAGGCGGAGCATATTGCTGCAGTGGTCGCATTCCTCGGATCTTCTGATGCAGCCTATATCACTGGACAGACAATAATTGCAGATGGAGGAATGACTTGCCACAACCCCACCGTTGCCGATATGGCAGCTATGGTTTCTCCTCAAGCAGAGAGGTAAGTGCGACCTGGGCGCAGACGCAGCCGAAGAGTGCCGTCACTACCATAAGGGATGTATCAAAAAATGCTCGGTTTTTTAAAGGGTTGTCCGATACCTTGTTCATAAGATTATTCTTCGCTCTTTAGACGCTCTGCGTTCTCTGCGATAGTAAGCTGGTCAATAACCTCCTGGATCGCACCGTCCATAAAGACTGGGAGGTTATACATGGTGTAGTTGATACGGTGATCGGTCACACGTGACTGTGGATAGTTGTATGTACGGATCTTAGCCGAACGGTCACCAGTCGATACCATTGTCTTTCTCTTGGCTGAGATCTCATTCAAGTATTTCTCATACTCCATGTTGTAAAGACGGGTACGGAGCTCGGCAAGTGCCTTGTCGAAGTTTTTGAGCTGAGATTTCTCATCCTGACACTGAACCACGATACCTGAAGGGATGTGGGTAAGACGGATAGCAGAGTATGTGGTGTTTACCGACTGTCCACCAGGACCTGATGAACAGAAAGTATCTTTGCGGATATCGTTCATATTGAGCTCGATATCAAACTCATCAGCCTCAGGAAGTACCGCTACAGATGCTGCTGAAGTGTGGACACGGCCCTGTGTCTCTGTCTGAGGAACACGCTGTACGCGGTGAACACCCGACTCATATTTCAAGATACCATATACACCTTCACCTGACACTTTGCAGATAAGCTCTTTGAAGCCACCTGAAGTTCCCTCCGACTGGTTGGTAATCTCGAGTTTCCAACCCTTCTTCTCCACATATTTTGCATACATTCTGAACAGGTCACCGGCAAAGATTGCAGCCTCATCACCACCAGAACCACCACGAATCTCGATGATGGCATTCTTCGAGTCCTGTGGATCCTTAGGGATAAGAAGAAGTTTGATCTTCTCCTCCATCTCAGGAAGACCTGCTTCGAGTGTGCTCACCTCCTCTTTTGCCATCTCGCGAAGATCTTCATCCTTTTCATTCTGAAGGATCTCTTTAGCATCGTCAAGGTCCTGTACCATTTTACAGAACACCTTTCCGGTCTCAATGATAGGTGCCAACTCTTTATACTCCTTGTTCAACTGCACGTATCTCTTCATATCAGACATTACGTCTGGGTCAGATATCTGTGCAGACAGGCTATCGAATTTGCCTTGAAGGCTCTTAATTTTCTCTACTAGTGAATAGTCGCTCATAATGTTTCAAAATCTGGCTGCAAAGATAGTTATTATTGTGATTATAACAAGAGAGCGTTTTCTGCAACTTCATAAGGTATTTGTGGTCACTATATGTGGTGCAAGTCTCCTGGTTCTGACTTGAGAATGTGAATTCTGGTGTGCAGAGACGATTTGCCTGATAAGGTAAATATCCATAGTTAAAATAAAATGGGTCTGCATGTATGATACAATGTTAAAATTTGATAGCCAGTATTTTGAAAAACCGATATATATATATATAACTTTATGGTTATAAATTTAAACAACAGGCCTATGAAAGATCTTAATTTCTATGAATCACCTGCTATAGAGGTTATAGAGGTGATTACTGAGTACGGCTTTGCACAGTCCAAGCCAAACCAACCAAACTGGGATGGATTTGAAGGTGAAGAACAATGGTAAAACACAATGTCTAACTTAAAATGAAGATGGAAATGAAAATCAGAAATTTCTTTTTGGCTGTTATGACATTGGCTCTGACAGTTACTGGCTGCTCAAAGGTTGATACCCCTGCAGCTGACAATGATCTAAAATTTGTTTTTGAAATAGCCGACAAAGATGGCTTCGGCGCAGACACTAAAGCAGTCAAGACAGGCTGGGCTGACGGGGATCAGGTAGTGATTCTTTTCAAACCTGCGGGGGCGGAGGAGTGTCTGGTTACGAGATCAGGAGATAAAAAGTGGCCAAAGGCAGCTTTGGCTGAATATGATGATGATCAAGGTCTTTTTGATTTGGAATTGGAGTATAGTGTGGAAAAGAACGAGTTAGGTACAAGTGGAAAATATTATGCAATTCACCATAGAGGACCCATAGATATGGACGACAAGACCGGTATGGGGAAGGATTGTTTCCCTTTGAATACCTATGCAGGTGGAGAGCTCTTGTCATATGTGGGCGATTATACAGTAGATGGCAATACCGTAAACCTGGGCGTTATCCGTATGGTGATGGATTCAAGAATATTTCAGGTGTCTATCGGTATGCAGTTGTGGTCGAATACCACTCCCCAAAATACATTTTCGTTAGATCAATTTTATGAGTATGATAAAACTACTCAAAAAGTATCCGGTGATGATGCTTGGATAGAGGAATCTGTAGTTATGAGCATATATAACGATGGTGTTGATAATCCGGGTTGGGCGTCCCTTCAACCGGGTGCAGTGAGTGTTGATTTGAAAGATGAAAAAATCTTTGTATATAACCAGGATGAGGAATACAAGGAGAATGCCACAGCGGTATTGAACTTTGATGATGATTCTGAAATGAATGAAGTTTCATTCTATTTTGCAAATTATAAAGGTATTTCCACTCCTGATGATTTCTATAGCTTCATAGTCAAGAGATATGACAGTGAGTACGGTGAATATTATTATCCCAATGATTTGAAAAGTTTTTATATATTGGTTGAATTCGATCCTTCAATAGGTCGTACATTAAAAGCTGGCAAGGCTTACAGACTTCCACAGGAAGGCTGGTCGTGGTAGTTGGAATCTACCCTTCCTGCAAATCACCTTTCCGGAGAGGTGCTGTAGAGGACTATCTGGATGGGATCGCTGGAAAGGCGGGGCGAAATTGCCTCGCCTTTTCATTTGCCCCCTCTGCAGCCCTTTCTGGAGCCTATTGGCGGAAAAGCGAATTGCAGGAACTCTCCTCTGATAAGTTATGATTCCAGAAGCGTCGTTAGTGCCACTTGGGCGCAGACGCATCCGAATACTGCAGGTAGGTACGATATGGTGCCTACCTGTGATTTTTTATTGCGTTCCACTTCGGGGTCTTGTGCCACGATGGCGTCGCGGTCGGGGAGCTCTTCTGAGAATACCACTTTGAACCCTTTTGAGATCCCCACCTTGCGGAGTTTCTTTCTGAGGATGTAGGCCAATGGGCAGTTGTACGATTTTGAGAGGTCTGCCACGCGCACTTTGGTGGCATCATATTTGGCACCGGAACCCATCGATGAGACGAGCGGTATTGCGTTAGCGACACAATGTGAAATAAGGGCAATTTTGGGGGCAAGGGTGTCGATGGCATCTACAAGGAAATCGAGCCCCTGTGCAGGGATGTGCTGCGCAACATTCTCCTCAGTGAGGTACTCTTCTACGATGGTGAGCTCGAGCTCCGGATTGATGTCGAGAAGGCGACTGGCCATCTGCTGTGCTTTGGATTTTCCGATGGTGGAGGTTAGGGCAAGGAGCTGCCTGTTGCGGTTAGTGTCGCTCACCACATCCGAATCGAGGATAAGCATCTTTCCGACGCCGGCACGGGCAATCATCTCCGCAGCGTATGCACCCACGCCGCCAAGTCCTACCACCGCCACTGAAGCATTGCGAAGCTTTGCAATACCTTCTTCACCCACAAGCATTTGAGTCCTCTCCAGCCAATTGTTCTCCATAAGATGATGCAATATTAAAGTTTACCCTCCCTTTCCAGTTTCTTCGCCTCATCCCAAATCTCATCCATCTGTGCCAATGTCATATCTTTAAGGTCACGCCCCTGACGGATAGTGTGCTCTTCGAGATAAGTGAAGCGGCGGCGGAATTTTGTGCAGGTCCTGTCGAGGGAAGTATCAGGGTTCAATTCGTAGAGGCGTCCTGCATTGATGACAGAGAAGAGAAAGTCTCCGAACTCCTCCTCTGCCCTGCGGCGGGTAGCCTCATCTGCCCCATCAAGGGCCATGGCGTCAAGTTCATTGCGGAACTCCTGCAGCTCCTCAGCCACTTTGTCCCACACCTGCTCACGCACCTCCCAGTCGAAGCCCACTGCACGGGCCTTGTCCTGCATCCTGTAGGCCTTTAGGAGTGATGGCAATGAATCGGGGACACCTGAAAGTACCCTTTTGTTGCCATCCTTCTCTTTCATCTTGAGTTGTTCCCAGTTCTGGACCACTTGCTCCGCACCGGAAACCTCTGTCTCTCCGAATACGTGAGGATGGCGGAAAATGAGCTTTTCGCACAGAAGGTCAATGACCTGGGCAATGTCAAAAGTTCCATTCTCCGAGCCTATCTTCGCATAGAATACCACGTGTAAGAGAAGATCTCCCAACTCTTTGGCAATATTGTGGTCATCCTGCTTCATAATGGCATCACACAATTCGTATGTCTCCTCTATTGTCTGAGGTCTGAGGGACTCCATTGTCTGCTTCCTGTCCCAGGGACATTTCTCCCTCAATTCATCCATAACATCGAGCAAACGCCCGAATGCCTGCATCTCTTTTTCTCTATTTTTCATTTTTGGAACTTTTATTCGGGGCAAAGATAGCAATTTATAAGATTGTTTTCTTAACTTTGCCCTTTAGTGAATATTCATTAATTAATTTACAATTATATCATGTACAAAGACATTAAATTCGTTAGCGCTGACGAAGCTGTTAAAGTGGTTAAATCTGGTGACCACATTCACTTCAGCAGTGTAGCAAGTGCACCAAAAGTGCTTATCGACGCACTTTGCCGCAGAGGCGACGCAGGTGAACTGAGAGATGTTCGCATCCACCACCTTCACACTGAGGGCGAGGCACCTTATACCGATGCAAAATACGAAGGTGTATTCTTCCACCAGGCATTTTTCGTAGGTGGTAACGTACGCAAAAGTGTTCAGGCAGGTTATGCTGACTACATTCCAATTTTCTTGAGCGAGACTCAGAAACTTTACAGGACAGGTGCTGTACCTTGTAATGTAGCTATGGTTCAGGTTTCTCCTCCTGACAAACACGGATATGTATCTCTTGGTACTTCAGTAGATGCTACCCTTGCAGCTATCGAGACAGCAGAATATGTAATCGCAGTTGTCAACAAACACGTTCCACGTGCTTTCGGTGATGCTATGATTCCTATTTCTATGATTGATATCTTTGTAGAGCACGATTCGGAGCTTGAGCCTGCTCACTTCTCTGAGCCATCAGCTATCGAGACAGCTATCGGTAACAACTGTGCTGCCCTTATCGAGGACGGTGCTACCCTTCAGATGGGTATCGGAGCTATCCCTAACGCAGTTCTTGCACAGCTTGGCGGCCACAAAAACCTTGGTATCCACACTGAGATGTTCGCTGACGGCGTTCTTCCTCTTGTAGAGAAAGGTGTTATCAATGGTGCTGAGAAAGCTATCGACAAAGGTAAATTGGTTTCTACATTCCTTATGGGTTCACAGAGAGTTTATGACTTCATCGACGACAACCCTATGGTAGCTATGATGGACGTAGGATACACCAACGATCCATTCATCATCGCCAAGAACCCTAAAGTGACAGCTATCAACTCTGCCCTTCAGGTGGACATCACCGGTCAGGTTTGTGCTGACTCACTTGGTACCAAATTCTATTCAGGTGTAGGTGGACAGATCGACTTTATCTACGGTGCATCTATGTCAAAAGGTGGTAAAGCTATCATCGCTATGCCTTCTGTAACCAACAAAGGTGTGAGCAAGATTTCTCCTATCCTTACCCCTGGTGCCGGTGTTGTAACTACAAGACAACACATCCACTGGTTCGTTACTGAGCACGGCGCAGTTAACCTTTATGGCAAATCACTTCAGGAGAGAGCAAAACTTATCATCAGCGTAGCTCACCCTGACCACAGAGAGGAACTTGACAGAGCTGCTTTCGAAAGATTCGGCCCTCACTTCCACTTCGTAGGTTAATATCCGACACTACATAAAATTACCCTCCGCTCTTCTTAGAACGGAGGGTATTTTTTATTATCTGGCTTAGTATATATATTCTCTCTTACCGGAGAGCCAGTATTTGGCCCAGGCATTGATAAGCTCGTTCTCGTCTGAGGTCCAGGCTTTCTGGTATAGTCTCTTCACCTCATCAAGCCATGCATGAGAGCGGAGGGTATCACACCCTACATCTGCTGTGCCACCAGCTTCATAGTACATCTCACGTGATGTGCTTGAGATACGGGCATAGCGGCCTGTATTTGGTTTAAGGTGCTCGTTGGCCATCTCATTGATATAGAATTGGAGATGCTCCTCTGTACAGGTACTGTCCACACGTGGAAAGTGAGCGGCATCAGCCAGATAAACTGTCACACCATCTTTAAATACATATGGTCTGAAGTGGTTTCTCACATACATTGCCTCATACACTACACCTTTCACAGGGAATTGTGCACCTGACTGCCATTTGATAAAGTTGGATAATCTCTTGATATCCTCATAACGGAGCGTATCTGTCGCAGCATAAACAGCATTGAGAATCCACATCGACAACTGTCTTGGTGATGGATTGAGCATATAGACAAGACCCTTTTTAGGCTTGTTGATCTTCACATCCACATCTGTATAGTATTCGTACAGCTTCACAGGAAAACCTTCCCATCCTGGGATCTCAGTGTTTTCGCCAAGATATTTCTCAGCCATATATGCCGAAGCAAGTACATCGGCGCTGCGGGCATCCATCACTTCAAGACTATCCTTCAGATATGCACGCATCACAGGATCATCATATTTTCTCCAGGTCTGGTCACCGCAAGAGGTGAAAAGGATGGCGAATAGCGCCAATAGAAAAATTTTTCTCATAATTATTGAATTAGATGATTATTCCAATATAGTGGGTTCTTCAGGCAATACTGTCTTATTCAGACACTCGGGACACCAGTGCCCTCCCCGAAGGACAGAATTGGGTGACATCTCAAACTCATTGCGACAAGAGCATCTCCATCGGACAGGGGTAAATATATCCCCTGGGGTATATTCTGTCGCCAGGCATTGCCCACCCTTCGGCAGTGCAGACTTATGAAGATCCGTAATGGTCCATTGCTGCGCAGGTTTGCTCTCATCGAAGCCCAAATCGGGAAGCAGTGCCTCTTCGGATGGTCTGCTGTAGTCAAATGTACTCCAGTCCCCTATCTCTTTCCACATCCTCTCCGAGCCGAAATGGGCATCAATCCTCTTTTCAACTCCGTGTTTGAGCCAGTAGAGCGTCCCGAGAGGATCAGTAGTGGCGAGATGTTTCATAAAGGCCTTGATGGCAAATGCAGGGACAATTGCCGCCAATGAAAAATACCACGGAACCCTTTTTTTCAACCTTCTGAAATACTCTTTTGCATCTATATTCTCTCTGAAATGAAGCATCTCCTCGAGGCGGTCAGCATCCGTGTACCACTGACCGTGAAAATTTTGGGTAGCAAACCAATTTCTCTCAAAGACCTTCTCCACAGGTGGGCAGGATATGGCCTCCAGGAGCATTTTCTCAAACTCGTAATTGGTAAGTCTATAGGAGGGGCCGCTGCTCAGATTATAGAAACCTCCCCAAAATTCTTCCGGAACCCAATCCTCACACACATTGGCAAGTACCCTGCCTGAATCCTCCACTGTGCTCCATTCGAGCACCCCGCTGAATGGAACGTGGAAAGTGATAGGATCATTGGCTTTGGTCAGAAGTTCCGGGTAAAGCATGCCGCTCTGCCTTATAGATACCCATTTTTTGAGGCCTGACTCGGCAAAGACAAGCTCCGCTATACATTTGGAGAGTGAGTAATAGTCGTGTCTGCTGGCTTTGACAGGATCGCCACATCGTCCCCAGTGGTAAGGGGGTTCGTGATGACCGGTCTGGGCCACTGAGCCGATATAGACTACACCTATATCATCCTTATTGGGCTGCGCCTTCACCGCATTCACCACATTATGTGCTGAGCCAATATTGACCTCCATCGTCCTCTTAGGATGACGGTCGGCGGCCGGAGAGACCATCCCGCCTACGTGGAGGACATAGTCAGCACCCTCAACACATCTGAGCACATCCGCATAATTAGTCAAATCACCCCACACGATCTGCACGTGGGGGTGATTCATATATTTCTTTAATTTTTTCTGATTTTTTTTGCTTGGACGGGCCAATATGGTCACATCAAACCTGTCGCTTCTGGAGAGAAGCTCCTGAAAACCTGCCCAGCCCATATTGCCGGTGGCACCGGTGAGAAATATTTTCTTCCTATTTATCATCCTCTATCCACATTTCAAATGATATGGGATAAAAAGGTGGTATACCTGCGCCATTCGACAAATTCCCAGTACTTCCGTACCCATAGTCAGAATTGAAGAATACAAAGCACTTGTCACCGTAGGTTACACCCGAGGTAAGGGCTTTACAGAACCCAAGGACATAATTTGACTCTTCAGCTATCTTTTCAGGATCATCCTTATAGAAGATTGCAGAAAGGGCGTTGTATGTGGCAGTTTTGTCATACAGGTCATATTTCTTGGCTGTATCCTCAATATTGGTATCAAATACAGAACCGTCCAACATTCTTCCCACATACCATATGCTTAGACTGACACCATCAGCCAAAGTATCTTCATTTGCACTCTTGTAAAACCTGTTATAGTAGAATCCTTTGCTGGTAGTATCCATACCATTGAAATACTTTGCCGAGAACTCTCTCATGATAGAGTCCTGATACTTGTCTATGTCATCAGTCACATCTTCCAATTCTATTTCATACACCATTATGGCAGAGGACGATGAGAATGCATAGCTTTGATTGTTGTTTGATAACCAAGGGGCTACCACGGAAACTGTCTTCTCCCCTGGTCTCATATTCTTAACTATGTCACTCAAAGGGTCGCTTATATATCCCATCTTTACAGGCCAAACAAATGAACTGTAAAAATTGGTATGCTTATATGTGCCGAGCTGCTTGGCAATAGACTCCTTGTTGTATGCAGCATACTCTCCTGTAGTGTACTTGGCTGAATATCTGACAAAAGCATATGAGCTATCTATAGGAGACTCACCATAGCCTGTCCCGCTTCTTTCGATAACATATATACTGTCCCCAATAACTTCAGAGTTCTCGTAACCGTTTGAGCGGATATACGCGTCGAAAATTCTTTCTTGTGTAGTTTTAGAATGTTCATCCACCTCCACTGCACACGATGCAACCACATATGCCACCATAGACACCAATACTACACCCCACAACTTGATTCTTTTCATATTTTACTGTTCCTCTTTTTTAATCACCTTATTAATAACTATTTCGTAAAGCAACGCCGACATTTTGGGTATGTTATACATCTTGGTATTTCCAAACCCGTATTCTGCCGAAAACACTATCATACAGTGCTCCTGCTCCCGTGCATTATGCAAACCGTGTTCCAAACCAGGAATCAGAACACCTTTTTCAAACAAGATACCTTTCGGGAGGGTATCTATCGTTGCTATATCAAAACCTGCCTGACGTGCTATCTCCGCCACATTGGTAGAGAAAATCCCAGAAGGAGATGATGTAAACACATACCCTGCATACTGAATATATAGTGAATCTCCGTAATCAATATATACAGTATCAACGATAGGTACATCCTTTATTTTCCCAATCTTGACAGGCTGTCCAAAAGCATCAAGGCTGTCTACCAACACGGTATCTTTGTCCAACACAAATCCAAGACACGCCCTATTGGATCCATTATTTCTGAAAATGGCAATTGAAGAATCTTTGGCCACCAGGTTTGAGAGATACGAATCAATTTTCTCTTCCTGCCCTATCAATTCCAGCTTGGCATCTGTAGAGCAGGCGCAGAAAGTGACAAGTATCAAACTCAGTAGCAAAAGCCTCTTCATACACCTAGTTATTTCTTCAAAAACTCTCTTAATGAGCGTTCATAGTACTCGGCAACTTCATCGATAGGCATAAATAGTCTACCTCCTGCCGCCCTCTCATGGCCCCCCCCATTAAAAAACCTGTTGGACAAAGCATTGACAGAGACATCCCCCCGCGATCTCAAGGACACCCTTACAAACTCGTCACCCTCAGTGAAAAGGGCTGAAATATGTACGCCTTCTATTAAAAGAGGCAAATTTACAAAACCTTCCGAATCTCCCTGCAAATAATTATACTCATTTTGTATTTTTTTCGACAAGACCATACAGGAGGCGTTCAAATCACTTATAACCACCATCTGATTTCTCAACATCTCACCCATAAGTCTCATTCTGGACTCTGAATAACTTCCAAAAACCCTATTGCCCAAATCTTCAAGTGATACGCCTTTTTCTATTACCAGGGAGGCCATCTTATATGTGGATGCTATTGAAGAGTTCTTGAAATTATTTGTATCTGTAAGCATACCTGTAGCAAGTGCCTTAGCCGCTTCAAAAGGCATCTTGCCGATATCACCGCCAATAGCTTCTGTCTCCATCAGAACATAGAACAGCAGTTCGCATGTCGATGAGGTATTTGTAGTGGAACAAACCAGATCGAACGACTGAAGTTCAGGATTGGGATGATGGTCTATGAGTATCTTGGCTGCGCCACTTGACCGGATAAGTTCCTTAAGTCCTTCAGTCCTGCCCAAATTATTAAAGTCCAGACATATAATAAGATCAGCCTTATGCATTGATTCTGCTACCAGCTCAGGAGTCTTGGTAAAAATCCTGTAATCTCCCTTGTCATCAAGAAATGCCAGATATTCAGGATAACTGCTGGGAAGCAGAACAACAGAATCTTTCCCTATCATATCCAGATAATAACGCATACCTGTCACAGAACCCACTGAATCTCCATCAGGATTAAAATGGCCAACAACGACAATATTGGCAGCATTTCTTACAAGATTTTCAAATTTGAATACAAACTCTTTTAACATTCCTCAACATTTATTCGTCTGCAAAATTAAAAATATATTGCAAGTCCTAATTATTATTTTTACTTTTGTGGGTCAGATTACATATTTAAGACAATAATAAATCACATAATAAACAATGAAAGCACTACACAAAATCTTAACAATGGTGGTATTCCCAGCAGTTATAGTTGCTTTGGGTTACTTCCTAGTAGCAAGTATTATGAAACCTGTTAGGTTTGAAAATGAAGTTGACAAGAGAAAAGACGTAGCTGTTGAGAGACTTAAAGCTATCCGTACTCTTGAAGTGGCATTCAAAGGTGAGCATGGCAGATTTACTGCATCTCTTGACTCATTGGTTGATTTCTACAACAATGGCGAGATGACAGTGATCAGACAAATCGGTTCTATGGACGACTCATTGGCAGTAGCACAGAAGAGAGTTCGCCGTGATACTATGAAAGTTGCCATCAAAGACACCTTGTTCAACGACAATCCTAATTTCATAGTTGACTCTATCAAGTACATTCCTTTTGCTAATGGCAAAGAGATTACCTTGGATGCAGTCATTAAAACAGTTTCAGGTGTGAATGTTCCATTGTTTGAGGGTACCATTTCGTATGATGATCTTCTTCGTGGACTTGACAGACAACTTATCATCAACCTTAAAGCTGCTCAGGAAGATCTTGGCAGATACACCGGCCTTAAAGTTGGTAGTGTAACTACTCCTAACAACAACGCAGGAAACTGGGAATAGTAAGACATATATATGGCTAACATAGCTGATAGATTAACCATTCAAATTGATTTGAGTGGTTTTTCTTTTAAAATAACAGACCACTCGGGCGAGAAGCTTGCTACAGGAGAGAAAAGCTTCCCGTCAGGGGTCACATCTGCTTCAGACCTGGAGACGTTCCTAAAAAAGGATCTCTCCTCTTTGTCCGTACTCAGCAAGAAGTATAGCCAGACAGACGTAATAGTATCAACACCTAAATTCACATTGGTACCATCATCCCTCTACAGGAAGGATGATGAAAAGAGGATACTGTCGCTTATCCATAAAATTGAAGAGATGGATGAGGTAATGAGCATTGAACTGCCCGAGCACGAAGCTGTACTTATATATGCCGTGCCAAATGCCATAACTTCACGAATTTTTAAGATTCAGAAAAAGGCCAAATACTTCCCCATCATCCACTCTATGATAAAGTCAATGTCTCATAACAAAGACAATAATAAGGTATGCATCCACCTCTCAAAAAACCACATCCATATCGTGGCAACAGAGAGAGAAAAACTGCTATTGGCCAACAGTTATCCTGCTAAAGACTTTGTAACTGCCCAATATTATATCTTCCTTGTCATAAAAGAGGTGATGTTCAATCCTGAATTCACGACTCTCCAAGTAATGGGCAACATAACCAAAAGCGAAAAGAAAGACCTGTCAAAATATTTCAAAGGGATAAATATAATCTGACGCCGACCAAATCGGACATCCAAGCACTAAAGAAATGAGAATAATAGGAGGTACATTAAAAGGTAAAACAATTCTGCCACCCAACGGTTTCATGGCACGTCCGACTACAGACTTCGCCAAGGAGGGCTTGTTCAATATGTTGACAAACGAATTTGACCTCTCTGAGTGCAGAATTCTTGACCTCTTCTCCGGAACAGGCAGCATATCATACGAATTCGCATCACGCGGCTGTCCCGAAATATACTCTATCGAGATGAACCCTCTACACTCCAGTTTCATAAAAAAAAGTGCAGCTAAGCTTGGAATAAAAGGGATGCAGGTAGTCCGTCACAATGTTTTTGACTTTATTGAGATATGCAAAATAGATTTTGATCTTATTTTTGCAGATCCTCCATACGATATAGAGGGACTTGATACGATTCCTGACAGAATTTTTTCAAAAGGGCTCCTACGGGAGGGTGGCAGGCTAATTCTTGAACATCCAGGGAGTTACAACTTCGAGTCACACCCTCGTTTCGTAAAGGAGAAAAAATATGGCAATGTTCACTTCACTTTTTTTGAATAAAAAGAAAAAAAAATTTGCAGTTACAAAAAAACCACCTATATTTGCAATCCCAAACGGGAACAAGACCAAAATGGTGCGGTAGTTCAGCTGGTTAGAATATCGGCCTGTCACGCCGGGGGTCGCGGGTTCGAGTCCCGTCCGCACCGCCAAAAGCCTCAGAATATTCTGGGGCTTTTCTTTTTTACCCCCCTCCAACCTCCCCCGTTTGGGGAGGCCAAGTCGCAGAGCTCCGACATCTAGACCTGTCC
>JAZRHK010000141.1:0-1896 GCA_045644725.1 Candidatus Coprenecus sp.
CCCAATCCCTTCAAATTGTACGCAATTTTTACTGCACCCCATCCGGCAAAACGGGCCTTGTCCCTCACATAAGCACCGGCAAAACGGGCATCATCCACAAATCTCTCCTTTATCAGAGATTCCACAATATCATCCATCTGCAGCTGAGAAAAACCCGGCTGTCCCTTCTGCTGCTGTGCAGTACTCCACCTGAGGAGCCTCCTGCGCACCTGTCCGCTGCACATCTCGCTCCTGCTGCACTGCGCCTGGAGCCTGGTCAAAGCCTGCTCTGGTGTCATACTCTACCGCTAAAAATAATGTCCAAGACTGACATATGCACCAAACTTGTGGTCATAATCAGACCAGTGCACATTAAATGAAAGAGGGCCTATAGGAGAGTTGTACGAATACTTCACACCAAAACCCCATATACCGAATCCTCTGGCAGAGAGCATCTCATCTATACTCATTCCACTGCGCAGATAGTTGGCAATTGCATAAACATAATGATTGCTTCCAAACTGTCTCCTCATGTCCATCCTGGCAATCATCACACTATTGTGTATGGGATTTGCATGATTCATTCCTATAAACGGCAGTTGCTGACTGAAATATCTGCCCGGCTCCGACCCTCCAAAGTAGTTGAGATACGGAATTTCAGTACAGTCTCCAATAAGCACCCTACCATACAAGTGAGGCAAGAACACCACCCTGTTTCCGGCCCTCACGGTACCGTCAACCATAAGTTTCACTGCGCCGAACGGGGTAATCCCATTAGAATAGGCCTTAGGCCAATATGCACCCTCTATCTCTACAGCCACTCCATGACTTGCAAAATAGTCATCGTCAAGATTGTCCATCTTTCCGCTGAAATAGAAACTCTGGTAACTTTTATCCCTGAGGGTGTAATCCAGATAATTGTCGGGAACATTATATTTGAGATACCTGCTGTAGTTATAATGCTCATACCTTGCACCCACCTTAAAGTTATAGTTCCTCAAATAGATGTTGGCCAGGTTTATCTCACCCCTCTGGTACAGAAAATCAAGACTGTTCTGGTTCTCGGTAGACTTGTAAATATTCAGGTCCATGCTGCCCACCTTGTAGTTGAACTCTATCCTTGGAAAATATTTTGAGTTGTATGAGTAATTCACCTCTCCATAAGGGTTATAACTCAATCTTCCGGTAAAGCCCAATTTGGAACCAAGCAGACCCAATTCATTTGCACCCAGGTGCACAAGCATTCCGGCAGCCTCCTCGGAGTCATATCTGGCACCCAAAGCCACCACATTGGAAGGTCCTTTTACAAGGGTGAGTTCCAGCACCTCCGCACTTGTCCCCTGCCCCTTAACGGTGTAGGTTACAGATGAGAAAGCCTTTGTTCCCATAAGCACCGATATTCCCCTGTCAATATCCACCTTGGTAAGCTCCACTCCCGGCTTTAATCCCGACAGCCTCCTGAGCCAGTGCTGGTCCTTAAGTGGCACTCCGCTGAGCACCACATCTGAAAAACAGAATTTCTCCCTCTGCGGGGCAGCCTGCACAGGTGACGGCTGGCTGTAGTCACCCAACGCCAATGTACTGAGCCTTCTGACAAGACTGTCCACAGACTCCATTTTTTCCCTTGTTGCAATCTCCCCGTTTTTAATCAGCTGGGCAATGGCTGGGGCATTGAAGCTGAAAGTTCCGTATTTTGACACATCTGGTTTGATGAGTATATCCACATCCTGAACATTCCTCACATAGGCTTCATAGCCCAAAAGATCCAGCATCTGCATAAATACTTGCGGCATAGCCCTGAGTTTATCCACAGAAGGGGCATCATTCTTTATGTCAACACCTATTACAATATCGGCCCCCATATTGCGGGCAACATCCACAGGAAAATTGTTCACTACACCTCCATCTACCAGAATC
>JAZRHK010000142.1:0-3235 GCA_045644725.1 Candidatus Coprenecus sp.
GACTTGCTCTTTGGCAATACCCTGACCCACAAGTTTAGCAAGACGGTAAGTACCTGAGAATCCAGGGATAATACCAAGATTAACCTCAGGTTGGCCAAATTTGGCTTTTGCTGACGCAATGCGGATGTCACATGCCATAGCAAGCTCGCAACCACCACCAAGTGCAAAACCGTTGATAGCAGCTATTACAGGGATCTCAAGATCTTCGATCTTTTTGAATACCATAGCACCAAACTTGCCGAACTTGTATCCCTCTTCAGGATAGAGTCCGCTCATCTGCGAGATATCTGCACCGGCTACAAAAGCTTTGCCCTCACCAGTGATCACAAGAACTCTGGTATTCTGAATATCAAGTTCATCCACAAAAGAGTTCAACTCATTCAGAATGGTAGAGTTAAGTGCATTAAGTGTAGCAGGAGAAGAGATGGTGAGTACACCAATCCCCTCTCTGCTATTATCATATTTCAAAAACTGATACTCCATAGTCCCAATTATTGTTTCATTGGCTTAAGCTCAGGTGAAATGATAAGTGTGGCACCTGTAGCCTCCTGAACCTGCTCAACAGTGAATTCTGGGTGAATCTCTTTAAGAACAATACCCTCTGGGGTAATATCCATAACACCCATCTCAGTGATGATCATGTTAACCTGACCAGCAGCAGTTAGAGGGAGGTTACATTTCTTAAGGATTTTATGGTTGCCTTTAGCTGTGTGCTCCATAGTAAGGATAACTTTTCTTGCACCTACCAAAAGGTCCATAGCACCACCCATACCAGGGGCTTTTTTACCAGGGATAATCCAGTTTGCCAAGTCACCGTTCTCATCCACCTCAAGAGCACCAAGGAAAGTCACATCCACGTGACCACCTCTGATGAGTGCAAAAGAGTCGCATGAGCTCATAGACCACGCACCAGGGATAGCTGTGATATAGCCACCACCTGAGTTAACGAAGTTTACATCCTCTTCACCCTCTTTTGGTGTAGGACCCATACCTACAAGACCGTTTTCTGACTGAAGAATCACAGATACACCTTCTGGAAGGAAGTCTGGAATCATGGTTGGAAGTCCAATACCAAGATTCACAACATCACCATCTTTAAGTTCGAGAGCTGCTCTTCTTGCAATGACTTCTCTAATTTGATTTTTATCCATAGCGATATATTATTTATTTTGCATTTCTTTTAACATACTCCTGAGCCACGAAAGAAGCTACATCGTCTGCGTAGGTGTTTGCACCGAAACCAGCATCATAACCAAGCTCTTTTGCAAGCTCGTGAGAGATACGTGGACCACCGCATACTACGATCATCTTGTCACGGAGACCCTCTGCCTCCATAAGCTCGATAAGCTCTGTAAGGTTCTGGATGTGAACATCTTTCTGAGTTACAGTCTGAGAAACAAGGATTGCATCAGCTTTAAGTTCGATAGCTTTTGCAAGGAACTCCTCATTAGGAACCTGGCTACCGAGGTTGTAAGCCTCTACCATGTCATATCTTTCAAGACCGTAGTGGCCTGCATAACCCTTCATGTTCATGATGGCGTCGATACCTACAGTGTGGGCATCAGTACCTGTACTTGCACCTACAAGTACAAGTTTTCTACCGATATTCTCCTTGATGTAGTCATCGCACTCGTGCATATCCATAGTGTTGCTCTCTACCTTAGGCACATAGATGTTTGAATAATCTACAGTGTGGGTAAGGTTACCATAGCAGTTGAAGAATGTAAAGCCAGGGGTAAGCTCCTGTGAAAAAGCTACAAGAGGGTTCTCAAAGCCCATTTTCTTCATAAGCATTTTAGCTGCTTCCTCTGCCTCTGCCCCTTTTGGAACAGGTAGTGTAAAGCTCACCTGAACTTTACCGTCGTTCATTGTATCGCCGTAAGGCTTAACTTTAGTTAGATCTAGTGTCTGGTCAAAATCTTTTGCAGACATTGAATATAGTCCACCTGCCATGGTTATTTTCTCCCTTTCATTAAGTTAATAAATGGATTCATATAGTTGGCACCTTTCTCCACTACGCCGTCAAGACCTTTACCGCCAACTCTGCTTCTCTTCACATCACCGAAGATACCTTTTTCAAGAGCGTTGAAAAGACCGATTGAGGTCATCTGCTCAAGAAGTGCGATTGCATTGTCAAGAACCTCCTGAGCTCTCTTTCTGATGATACCACCCTCTTTGAACTCCATCTCTTCACCGATGCTCTTCATATTGTTGAAGATATATTTTGCATTCTCGATAGACAAGAAACGGTCAGACATAAATGGAGTGTGGATAGCCTCAGTAGGCATACCAAGAAGCTGAAGACCCTGGTTTGTCCAGATACCGATCATGTTGAAAAGACAGTCCTGAAGGTGACCTCTGAAGATGTTACCTGTCATGAATTTTGTAGGAGGCATGTATTTGAGAGGTGCTTTAGGGAAGATCTCACGTGCCATCTGTGCCTGAGCCAACTCATAAAGGAAACCGTTCTCAAGCATAGGATCCATCTCAAATGCGTGACCAAGACCCATCTGCTCCTCAGGTAGACCTGCCAGAAGTGCAAGCTGCTCATTGATAAGGTCAGAAGCCAATACTGTGTGGGCAGCCTCTACTGCATCAGCAGTGGTCAAGTAGTTGTCCTCACCTGTATTGATGATAACACCTGCGAAACCGTTGATGATTCTCGACATATACTGGTCGATAAGTGTTCTCTGCATGTTGATATCGCGGAAGAGGATACCGTAAAGAGCGTCGTTAAGCATCACGTCAAGACCCTCGAATGCACCCATGATAGCGATTTCTGGCATACATAGACCTGAGCAGTAGTTACATACGCGGATGTAGCGACCCAACTCTTCACCTACGCGGTCCATAGCCTCGCGCATGATCTTGAAGTTGGCTTGTGTAGCGTAAGTACCACCGAAACCTTCGGTTGTTACACCGTAAGGTACGTAGTCGAGAAGACTTTGACCGGTGGTGCGGATAACGGCAATGATGTCGGCACCTTGGCGGGCAGCAGCCTCGGCTTGTACAGTATCCTCGTAGATGTTACCTGTAGCAACGATAACATAGAGGTAGGGTTTGGGACCCTCACCGATAGTGTTCAAGTAGTTCTCGCGACGTTGACGACGTGCACGTATCTTGGCAATGCTCTCGTCGATAACAGGTTGCAACACTTTATCGATTTCGGCTTGGGGAGCAACCTCGATTTTGGTCAAGTCCAATTCGCCTTTAGCCACACGTTCAGCTACTTCTT
>JAZRHK010000143.1:0-1208 GCA_045644725.1 Candidatus Coprenecus sp.
CTTGCTGCCCTCCATCACCTCGGGAGGCGACTGGCGCAGCAGTGCCTCATAGTCATTGCCGGCAAAGATCATCATCCGCTCCACGTCATCACCCACCTCTTCGACCAGCCACTGCTGATAGATGCTCCATCCCTTCTCCACGCTATCGGTCAGGTGCATCGTCAAGCCGTAGCCGTGCTTCATCTGTGCCTGCTGTATACCGTACAATATGATGTCGTTATACCCCGAATCGCCCAATCCCGACGGAGAGAACAGCACGTCCACCTCGTACCGCTTAGAAGGCAGTTCCTCTGTACCGCCCTGCTTAGTGCAGGCGGTACAGAGGAACATAGCTATGAATCCTATAAATAGACTCCTCATTCTATAAGATTACATCTTTTGACCTGACTCCATATAGAAGAGGGTAGCCAGTTTTTGGCCCAAATCCCAACCAGTCTCATAGTAATCCATTTCACCAGAACTTAATGTTATACAATTTGTATGTACTCCAAAGAAATAGAAAGTACCATCATTTATCCAATATTGCCATCCATTTTCAAGAGCCGTACGACCATACTCTGCATTGACAGTCTTCTTATAAGTGTCCCAATCTTTACGAAGAATTGCAGATATTTCCTTAGCCTTATTTTCATTGGGAATATTCCCTCCATAATCTTCCAAATCAAGCCAATGCAGTCTAAATGCAGTAGGTTCAACAGCAAATAAAAGTGCAGGCTTTCCATTGTTGTATTCTCTTATACAGAGGAATTTGTAAAATTTGTTTCTGTCAAAATCACAATTGGTTCCAATGGGGTCACCCGTCCAAGCTTTATGCTCATAAAATACTCCTAACTTATGAAACCCCTTAGCTGTAGCGTTCTCAGGCCAAGCTGAATTAAGGACAAAGTTGATGCGTGATACATACATCAAACCGGACACATCGAATGTGGCGTATGCCACCAAGCCATTCTCCCCATTGGCAATCTTGAGTTCGGCTGAGCCCTCCTTCACAGAGAAGGTGGCCAACATACCATCCTCGCTTATCACGGTAGTGTCAGCAAAGAGACCCTTAAAGATGGCTATAGCCTCGGCAAGGCTATCCACACCCACGGTCACCTCATCGGGAGCAGCCTCATCGAGCACCTCACCCCAAATGCGTTCTACGAGATTACCCTCTTCATCGACCTTCACCAAATGGTTTTGCAATATGGCCAACTCATCTTCTACAT
>JAZRHK010000144.1:0-9964 GCA_045644725.1 Candidatus Coprenecus sp.
AAGCACTGCTGATTTCATCCCCAATCTTGTGGCTGAGGTGACAGTAGCACGGCAATGGTTTGACTGGATACCTCCAGTGGTTATAACCAAGTCACAGCCTAGTTCCTTGGCTTCAGCTAGTGCGTATTCAAGTTTGCGCACTTTGTTGCCAGAAAGTTCAGAGCCAGTCTCATCGTCATGTTTGACATAAATATTTTTACCCAGTTGTGCAGATAGTCTTTCCAATTTGATAATTTTGGTTGGAAGGTTTGCAAGAGATATTTTTTTCATGATTTACAGTTTAATTATACTATACAAAGATACAAAATTTGTAATTTTGCAACAGGAAGACTGAAATAATAAATAACAAATATCTATGAAGTTCAAACATCTATTGGCATTAGTGCTGGCTATTTGCTTTACGGCTAATGCATTTGCCCAGAAAAAGGCCCCCAAGAAACAGGAGGTGGCAGTGGAACAGTTTGCAGCTATTGCTGATTCTATCCACACATATTTGAAACCTTCTGCCATTGTTGGTGGCACCATTACAGTTGAAAATGTATTCATTTATCCTGAAAAGCAGATGGATATCCATTTTTCAAGGGTTCTTGGTGATTACCCTTTAAGAGACGAGGATGTCAAGGTTCTGTACTCGATTGTCAAGGCACTTCTCCCTGCTGGTTATGAAGGTTACAAGGTGACAGGATACTCGAGCAACAGTACATTCGAAGAGCTCTCTTCACCTTTCTACTCAGGCAGAAAGGCTGCTACAGCTACCGCTTCGAAGAAAGGAAAAACTCCTGTTGTCAATAAATGGGTTTCCAAAATTGACCCTGAGTACAATGTTACCAAAGGCCTCCAGAGTGCACACATTGCCCTTTGGCAAAGCCACGGATTCTACTATGAGCAGAAACTCATGCGTTGGGAGTGGCAGAGGGCGCGTATCTTCCAGACTGTGGAGGACTTGTATACCCAAAGTTACGTTGTGCCATTCCTGGTTCCAATGTTGGAAAATGCTGGTGCCTATGTGGCAATGCCTCGCGAGAGGGATTATCACGCTTATGAGCTCATCGTGGACAATGATGCAGCCTCTACCAGCAGAACAGGTGGAGCTTATGCAGAGGATGGATCGTGGAGTGAGGCTCCAGTTGCAGGCTTTGCTGATGCAAAAGAGAACTATGAGTATCAGGAGAACCCTTTCCAGATGGGTACTTCCCGTGTTGCAAATGCAATAAAAGGTGTTGCAGCTACTGCAACAGCTACCTGGAGCACATCGGTGAATGAAGATGGAGAGTATGCAGTATATGTATCCTACACCACTTTGCCAAACAGTTCAGATTGTGCCCAATATACAGTCAACTATGAAGGTGGATCGCAGTCATTCTCTGTGAACCAAAAGATGGGTGGAGGTACCTGGGTGTATATCGGTACATTCCCATTTGAAGCTGGCAAGGAGTACTCAGTAGTCCTTTCAAACAACACCCCTGCCGGAAAGAAATTCATTGACAAGAGCCTTGTATCGGCTGACGCAGTAAAAGTGGGCGGCGGTATGGGCAATATTGCACGCAAACCATCCAAAGAGATTATCAGCAATATGCAGAGCGCCCTTTCATTGGATAACAAACCTATCGAAATGCCCGATTTCGAGTATGTAAGCGAAGTGAGCGGATATCCGAGAATCAAGGAGGGTGCCCGCTATTGGCTACAATGGTCAGGCTTCTCTGATACCATCTATTCACCTAACAAGAATATGAATGACTACAATGATGACTATATGTCACGTGGACGTTGGGTGAATGTATTGAGCGGTGGCTCAAATGTGAATCCTAAGGAGAAAGGGTTGAATGTCCCTGTTGATTTGTCCATGGCTTTCCACACTGACGCTGGAACTACCCTTGATGACGAAATGGTCGGCACACTCTCTATCTATACCCGTTTCTCTAATGGGAAGGATGTTTTCCCTACAGGTGAATCAAGGATGGCCAATCGTGATTTGGCAGATATTATCCAGACTCAGATCGTAGATGATATTCAGGCGCTATATGAAGAAAACTGGCCACGCAGAGGTTTGTGGGACCGCTCATACAGCGAGTCCAGAACACCGGAAGTTCCATCTATGCTTCTGGAATTCCTCTCTCACCAGAACCTTGCTGATATGAGATATGGTCTTGATCCAAGATTCCGTTTCTCAGTGAGCCGTGCCATCTATAAGGCGATGCTCCGCTTCCAGGCCAACAGATATGGCTTTGACTATGTGGTGCAGCCCCTTCCAGTAGAGTCTTTTGCTGCTGTATTGGTAGATAATGGCGGAGAGAAACCAACCGTGAAGTTGTCATGGAATGGCGTGAATGATCCTCTTGAACCTACAGCTGTACCTACAGGCTATGTTGTATACTACAAGAAAGAGGGTGGGGAACTTGGACATAAAGTCCTAGGTCCTAAGGATGGAACCTCTCTTACTATGGAGATAGATGCAGATGCCATCTACAGCTTCAAAGTGGTGGCAGTCAATGATGGTGGTGCCAGCTTCCCTTCAGAGGAACTTTCAGTGGGAACTTCGGCAAACTGGAAAAACAATTATACAGTATTGGTAATGAATGGTTTTGACAGAATCTCCGCACCTGCTTCATTTGCTACCTCGGATAGTACCAGAGGTGGTTTTGCAAACTATCTTGACGGTGGCGTATCATACATCAATGACTACTCTTATATCGGAGCACAGCACGAATACCGCAGACCTATTCCATGGATGGATGATGATGCTCCTGGCTTCGGTGCTTCATATGCAAACTATGAATCAAAAGTGGTGGCAGGCAACACATTTGACTATCCACGCAAACATGGTAAATCTATCGTGAAAGCAGGGTACAATTTCGTTTCAGCCAGCAGAGCCGCTGTTGCCTCCGGATCTGTTTCACTCTGTGACTATCCTGTAGTGGATATGATTATGGGTAAACAGGTGAAAACACAAATGGGACGTGATGGCGCCAATAAAGCCCAGTTTGAGGTATTTACTCCGCTATTGCAGAAACAAATTACAAAATACTGTCAGGAAGGTGGCCGTCTTTTGATTTCAGGATCATATGTGGCTTCTGATATTTGGGACAATATGCTTGACAATGAACCTAGCCGTCCTTCACACACTGGTGAGGTCAGAAATATTGTGAAAACCCTCCAAAGGACATCAAATGAACTTCAGGCACTTCTCAATACCATCCATACTGAGTATTCATATGTACAGAAATCTAACGATTCACTTGGCTTTGAGTACTACAAATATGATGAAGAAGCTGTTAGAAAGATTACTGAAACCATTGACCTGAGCAACAAATATATCGATTCTATTGGTGCTACATTGGCCGTTACCAACAAGGATATAAAAGCTTTCGAAAAGGGTACTGATGCTGATGAACGCTCTAAAAACTTTGCGGAGGAGGTACTTAAGTTCCGTTGGATGACACACTTTGCATCAGCTGCAGGTGAAGTCAAGATGGCACAGAATCCACTGGGCGTAGGTTATAACAATATCCCCTCAGGTGTCTACTCATTCAATACTCAGCCAAATGCAAAAGTGTATGCTGTGGAATCTCCTGACGGTCTTGTCCCTGTTGGATCAAACGCGTGGACCATCTTCCGTTATGCAGACAACAACATCTCTGCAGGTGTGGCATACAAAGGTGAGGATTACCGTTGTGTAACCCTTGGATTCCCTATCGAGACACTGGAAACAGAGGAGCAGATAGACGCCATCCTTGCAGACATCCTCAAGTTCTTGACTGAAGAGGAATAGGGGGCTGCGACAATTTGTCAGTAAAGATATATTGGTATGGAAATTGCCGGTTTGCACATCGCAAATCGGCAATTTTTAAATTATATATATTATGCAAAAAGGTACAATTGGTGTAACAACCGAGAACATTTTCCCGGTTATCAAAAAGTTTCTTTACTCTGACCACGAAATTTTCCTCAGAGAGCTTGTAGCAAATGCAGTGGATGCTTCTCAAAAGATGAAGACACTTGCAAACAATGGCGAATTCAAAGGTGAACTTGGAGATATGACCATCCACGTGGATCTTGACGAGAAGAAGAAAATCCTTACTATCACCGACCGCGGTATCGGTATGACCTCAGAAGAGGTGGACAAATATATCAACCAGATTGCCTTCTCAAGTGCAGGTGAATTCCTTGAGAAATATAAAGACCAGAGCATTATCGGCCACTTCGGTCTTGGTTTCTACTCAGCATTTATGGTAGCGAAGAAGGTGACCATCGACACCCTTTCATGGAAAGATGGTGCTGAGGCTGTCAAATGGGAGTGCAGCGGTGATCCTGAGTATAAAATGTCTGCAAGCAAAAAAGCTGAGAGAGGTACCACCATCACCCTTCATATTTCTGACGAAGAGGGAGATGCTGAATTTACCCAAAAATCACGCATCCAGGAGCTTCTGAACAAATATTGCAAGTTTATGCCTGTATCTATCGCTTTCGGCAAAGAACAGGAATGGGACAGCAAGAAGAGCGAATATGTCGATACAGACAAAGATAAAATAGTCAACGGCACCACCCCTATCTGGACACTCAAACCTTCAGAGCTTAAGGAAGAGGACTACATGAAGTTCTATCGTGAACTCTACCCTATGCAGGAGGAGCCACTTTTCCATATCCATCTTAATGTGGATTACCCGTTCAATCTGACAGGTGTACTCTACTTCCCTAAGATAAAGGAGAAGATGGATGTTTCACGCAATAAAATCCAATTGTTCTGCAACCAGATGTTCGTTACCGACTCTGTAGAGAATATAGTTCCGGACTTCCTTACCCTTCTTCACGGTGTGATTGACTCTCCTGATATTCCACTCAATGTGTCGAGAAGTTATCTGCAGGCAGATGCTGAGGTTAAGAAAATCTCTACTTATATTACCAAGAAAGTGGCTGACAGACTTGAGGAGATCTATAAGAAAGAGCGCAAGAACTTTGAGGACAAGTGGGACAACCTCAAACTCTTTATAGAATACGGTATGCTTACTGAGGACAAATTCTGCGAAAGAGCGATGAAATTTGCCCTTCTCAAAAATACTGACGGCAAATTCTTCAACTACGAGGATTACCGCAAGGTAGTAGAGGGTGAGCAGACCGACAAGAACAAAAAAGTGGTTTACCTATATGCTACCGACACAGAAGAGCAATACTCATATATTGAAGCGGCAAAAGCAAAAGGTTATGATGTCCTCCTTTTCGACTGTCATCTTGACTCACACTTTGTAAACCTTCTGGAGAGCAAACTTTCTGACACCACTTTTGCACGTGTGGATGCAGATACCATTGACAAGCTTATCCAGAAAGAGGATATAGTAAAACCGACCCTTTCCGAAGGTGAACAGGCCGACCTCTCAAGCATCTTCCAGTCAGTGCTCCCTTCTGGCAACAATTACTATGTCCAGGCCGAGAACCTTGGGGAGACAAGCGCACCTATTCTCATCACCCAGAGCGAGTTCATGCGCCGTTACCGCGAGATGTCATCTATGGGTGGAGGTATGAACTTCTACGGCGAAATGCCAGAGTCATACAATATCGTGGTAAATATGGAGCACCCTCTTATCAAGAGGATTCTTGATGCCAAAGGTGAAGCTACCGCTGACAAGGTAAGCAGCTGGGATGCAACACATGCAGAACTTAAAGGTGCTGTTGCGAAGATTGATGAGGCCAACAAGGACAAAAAGTACGATGAGATCTCTACCGCTGACAAAGATGAGAAAGAGCGTCTGAACAAGGAGCTAGAGACACTTGCTGGCATCCGTAAAGAGGCTATGGAGGAGTTTGCCAAAGGGAACACCCTCCTCAAACAGGTTACCGACCTGGCTCTCCTTGCCAACAACATGCTTAAAGGTAAAGAGCTCAGCGACTTCATCAAGAGAAGCACCGAAGTATTGATGTAAGCCAATCTTCACTGGGCCCACAACGCCCTATTGAACCAAATCTACGTACTCCATATGAAACGGGCACAGAATCACACGATTCCGTGCCCGTTTAGCTTTCGGCGGGCAGTTTGGGCATAGAATGACCGCTTTTCGTGCCCGATCTTACTTTTTTCGGCAGTTTGGGCATGGAACTTAGGCTTTTCGTGTCCGTTTTTTATGGGAGGTGCTTTTGGCGGCGATCGGAGGTCAGTTCTTCAGGCGTTCGCTTCGCTCACTCCCACCACCGCTTTCGCGGCTGCTCGCTGTGAACACTCACAGAGTGTTCACTAATCGCTCACGACCCCGCTATCAAGCGCGGGTGCTTAGGCCTTCAGAACCTGATCCTCCGCATCACCTTCAGATTCACTTTCAGTAGGCACTTTGGGCATGGAATGACCACTTTTCGTGCCCGTTTACCTTTCCGCAGGCACTTCGGGCACAGAATTGCCACTTTTCATGCCCGTTTACCTTTCACCAGGCACTTTGGGCATAGAATGACCGCTTTTCGTGCCCGTTTACCTTTCCGCAGGCACTTTGGGCACAAAAATGCCGCTTTTCGTGCCCGTTTTGATTTTTAATTGCACATAAAAGATATCGTACATATCTTTGGATAACAAAACTTATGAAGATATGACGGGAGGGAAAGCAAAAAGTTTTAGGGAGCTGGAGTATGAGTGCGAATCATTATTTCTTTGTCAGGGTTCTATATGGCATCTATATACTCCTGGCGACTCTACAAATCTACTATTCAGAACTAAAGAGGATTTTATTGCAGGCATGAACATAATGGCATTTAGTGCACTGGACTATCCACAGCTACGCCATTTTACATTTGAATTGATGAACAATCATCTGCATGCTGTCATTGCTGGGGATAAAGAAGTGATTCTTCAATTTTTCATTAATTTCAAAAAACGACTTTCAAGATATCTTCTATCTAAAGAGATATATGTGGACATCTTATCTATTGAACCTGCCATGAAACCAATTCTAGACTTGAAGTCCCTTCGCTATCTCATATTATATGTCAACCGAAATGGATATGTTGTAAATTCCAAAGTGACACCATTCTCTTATCCCTGGGGGGCAAATATGTACTTCTTCAATCCTGTCACACGAAATCAAAACCGTCAATATTTCTCTGATCTGAAAGTAATGGATAGAAGGCGAATTTGCAGAAGCCACAAATGTGATTATCCGGACTCTATATATTTGACCGACGGTTATATATCACCACTTTGCTATTGTGATATTGATACTGCAGAAAGTTTTTTCCGTAATGCGCATCACTATATGTCTATGATCACTAAAGGTATTGAATCCTATTCAGAAATAGCAAAAGGGTTGGGAGACAGGACATTTCTCAGTGATGATGAGATGTATACCACTGTTACCAGCCTAACATTAAGAAAATACAAAAAGTTTGGGATTAACGAATTGTCAAATCAGGAGAGGGTAGAAATGGCAAATACTCTTCACTTTGATTATAACGCATCTAATAAACAGATAAGCAGAATACTGAAGCTTGATCCATATTCTGTGGAGTCAATGTTTCCTAAAGCCAAGTAAAATTTTATCAAATTTCTTTAAATATTTATTGTTTTTCAATAAAAGTGTATATATTTGCATATCGAATAACAATAAATAATTATTGAAATATGAAACAAAATTCAATTAAATCGATTACTGCCATATCAATTGCGATTATGGTTTTCTGTGGATTATCCGCATTATTAGTAATTGTCCAAGGATTCTTTGGATTTGTATCTCCCGAAAAAGTTGGCGTAGTGTGGTTAGATGAAATGAAAACATTTCAGATATTTATCGCTAGTGGAAGAATACTTGGAGGTGCGTTTTACTTCGGACTCATTACAGCATTTCTGGTAAAGACCATCAAGGGTCTTAAAAATGGTATCCTATTCCCAGCATCCAATGTCCGTATCCTTTATTTTAGCGCTCTTGCACTGTTTGTATACAATTTTTGCTACAATAATGGGGGAATTTTGACAGGCGGAGAGTCAAATCTTATCTTAGACACAGATGATATAGCTATATCTCTGATCCTGGTAGTATTTGCCATGATATACAAAATAGCTGTCAAAATCAGCGATGAAAACAGTCTAACCATCTAATATTAGTGACACATGAAAAAGAAAATAAATACACTTTGTACATTGATGCTTATAGCTCTTGTTCTCGGGGTAACAAATTTTGATGATTTCAGGGGTAAAAATCCTAATGTAAAATATCAGTATATAACAGAGAATATTAGTTCATCGGAACAAGTTTGGCAACACATAGACATTTTTCCCGACAACCTGATAGTTGCAGACACTTTATATAGCTCAATTTCAGGAGAAGCATACGACGCCTGTCTGTACTCCAAACATGTCGCACTTAAAGTACCGGCACCTTCTGCCTTTATGGGGACACTTGTAAAAATAGGCTCTTTGATAACAAATATCGCATTGATATTGTTTTGGGTATGCTTTATACGACTTATAGTGTTCATCAATAAAGGAGTGTTCAACGAAATGTCAATTAAGAGAATAAGATGGATGGGATGGTTTGCTCTCATTATTTATCCTGGAAAATGGTTGTCCGTTGGTATTCCTGACTTGATACTTAGAAAACAAATATCGCTTGAAGGGTATGAAATAGTACAATCAATGCCACAAATGACCTGGCTCATTATCGGTTTTGGATTATTGATGTTCTCTCTTATAATGAAGATGGGAATGGAAATGAAAGAAGAACAGGATCTCACTGTCTGAATATAGGAGGAAATATTATGTCAATAATAGTAAATGTGGATGTTATGCTGGCCAAGAGAAAAATGTCCTCTGGGGAGCTGGCAGATAAGGTGGGAATCACAGCAGCGAATCTCTCCATATTGAAAACCGGTAAGGCAAAGGCTATCCGTTTCAGCACTCTCAATGCGATATGTCAGGCTCTTGATTGCCAGCCTGGCGATATTCTCGAATATAGAGAGGATGAATAGTTGTCCGTTATGAGAATTATGAGAACAATATTTTTAGTGTGCGCATTTTTGGTTTCTTATGTTCTGAAAGCTCAGGAGATTAATATAGTTGGTGGCGAGCTTGCCCCGGCTATGGTGGTGGATGGTGATGTGAAGGTCAGGAAATTGGTAGGTAGTGGAGCCAGAGTTGCAGGTGGAGTGGGTGTAATATCTTCTGAGAGTATCGGCAAAGAGATAGGTAGCATCATATCGGTGAAGAAGGATTTCGAGGTGATATCCATTGACCTTACCATATTGAAGAACAGTTTCGAGAATTGTAAAGGGGATTTGAAAATCTATACTATACAAGATAATGATAACCTTGATTGCGTACTACAGATACCTATTATCCAAAACATACCTGTCACTGATGACAAAAGCATATATAACATTATCCCTCAAGAAGAGATCAAACTTCAGCCGGGAAGATACTATGTAAGCTTCTCTATCAATGAAATTGACACTGGTATAGATCATGACAACACATCCGAGAAAGAAATGGTCTTCCCGCTCTATATGAAAAGGAGTTATGTAAGGACTTCGGGATCATCCAATTTGGAGAAAATAGGATTCAATATCGGAATTATCTTGAGAGGGATTTAGCAAAACGGGCACGGATTCACCACTTTCCGTGCCTGTTTACCTTTCGGCAGACACTTTGGGCACAGATTTGGCCTTTTCCGTGCCCGCTTTCACTTTCAGATGCACTTTGGGCACAGAAACACTACTTTTCGTGCCCGTTTAGCGTTTTGGCGGCAGTTTGGGCATGGAACGTAGGCTTTTCGTGCCCGTTTAGCGTTTTGGCGGTGATCGGAGGTCAGTTCTTCAGACTTCCGCTTCGCTTCATCCCTCCCACGACTGATGTCGAGGGCCCCTCTTTTAGATTTGCACCATAATTCCAATATGGAGTTATGGTGCTCTTTTATTGTACCTTTGACATAGGTCTGAATGATGTGAACTATGGGCCCCTCTAGGTATTCCCTTTAACGGGTATCAGACATGTTCAGGC
>JAZRHK010000145.1:0-1982 GCA_045644725.1 Candidatus Coprenecus sp.
CTGCTGTTGCTGCTGTTGCTGCATCTGCATTTGCATTTGTGGTGGTGTATATCCCGGCATCTGGGGATAGATCTGAGGATATCCCATGGGGAAACCGTTATTAAATGCCATTGTTGTTATCCTCCCAGTAATAAATTGGTATCTGTGATCCTGAGTCCCAGGTATCTATCCAATTGCCGGATATGCAGGCAACTGCATGTGATCCGCACACGAGGACATAAATCCCCTCAGGATGGTCCCTGCAAAAATCTGCCACAGTATAGCAGTCAGGGCATCTGTTGGGGATAATATGCCTGGTAAAACCATGAGCTCTCAAGACTGCTCCAAATGCTGCATTGAGATGCATGACCTCTCCCATGGCTTTGGAGCTCATGGCAATGAGATCAAATGCATCATCCCATGGAATATCCAGAGCGACTGCCACAGCTCTGATGGCGCAGTCCTCTGTCCTATTGGCAACCGGATTAGCATTGTACTTGATCCACATGATTAAATATGTCCTTTTCTAATGAAATTATGAATGACTGGAGATCCTTCTCGCTGTAATTTTTGAGAAAAGAGCAGACTGTCCTCACAGCCTCATGCTGTGAGAAACCGCAACTGACTAGCCTGCCAGTGTAAAATTGGATTGTGGGATTCATAAATATAAGATTAATGCAGAAAAAGCCCCCGGACAATGATGTCCGAGGGCCTTATTGGTGAGGTTAAAGTGATATATTGGTGTGCTGTTTTAAGATCTTCATTGACCTTGCAGCAACATCTTTTGTGTAACGTGTTGAGAGACTGACCTCCTCAGCAATTTTCTCGTAGCAGATGCCATCCAGGAGATGTCTCTTTAAAACGTATCTGTCTCTTACTGAAAAGATCCACTCATCAATCAGATGCTCAACCTCTGACAATGACAGACCTGATTGCTTTATGTAGTCCCTGTGTGTCATTTATTATGCCTTACCTTGATGTTTATTTTTGTAATGATCTGAGGGTCTTGGGGCCAACAATCCCATCAGGATCAAGCCCATTATTCTGCTGATAGGTGATGACAGCATCTTTGGTCTTTTGGCCAAAGGCTCCATCTATCTGCAGGGCTGCTCCTCTTTTATTAAGCTCCCACTGGAGCCACTTGACTGACTCTCCTCTGGATCCTTTTCTCATACTGGATGCTGCCAGGTGATATGGATTGATCTCGGAGATATCCTGAGAGTCATATCTTGTGAGGTCATAACCGTTTATGATGTTCATTATGGCCTTGACGTATTCCGGGCCGGTTGCGTAGCCTCCGGCAATGATCGCCTCAATGCATTTTCTCGGTGTGGGTTGATTAAGAGCTCCCTTGTATCTGGAGCAGTGGCAGAGCATGTCAAAATAGTCCTCTGTCGCTGATTCCAGGTCCTTGTATGCCCTAAACCAGTCAGTGATCTTTGTTGGGATCTGCTTGGCTGGATCATAATACTCTGTTGTCAGAGTATTATATGCATCACCGTCCCAGGCTGATCCGAAGTGATAGGCAGACTTACCGACCTTGATCCCAAAAACAGCATTGGCCTTGGCCATCTTTTTGGAGGTACCCCAGCCACTCTCATGGATTGCCTGGGCGATACATACAGATGCAAAAATTTTGTTTTGATGCTTTTTGGCCTGCCGGACAGCAATGGGGGATATTACTGCCAAAAAGGCTGACTTCTGTGCTGCGGTTGCTGCCATTTGCATCACCTCCTAATCTGAGAGATGGTCTGGATCACTTTATCATATCCGATCATTGAGCCGATCCAGATGCAGATGGTCATGAGGATGATGCAGATGACGTTCTGAGGGGAAAAGGATACATCCAATAATACATATGCAGCAGATGTCCCACCTGCTCCAACAACAATGGCATTGATGAGAGCAATGACATTGGTGCTGATGGTCAGTGATTTCTTGAGAGCCTCAGTCATGAGAGATGAGACTGCGGATCCCAACGTTAAAAACGATAAAAACAAGCG
>JAZRHK010000146.1:0-11746 GCA_045644725.1 Candidatus Coprenecus sp.
GTGCCTCCCTGTCAAAAAGGGTCACCCCCAGCTCCAGTTCCAGCTTCTGGATCATAGACGAGAGGGTAGATTGAGTAATGCCGCAGGCCTCTGCCGCTTTGACGAAGTGGCGGTAATTGTCAAGCGCCACTATATACTCCATTTGCTGTAAGGTCATTTTCCTATAGTTTTTTTGAGCACAGATACCACTCGTGGCAAGTAACGCCATCCTCCTCCACTCTGGCCTTGGCATCGTCTGTGGTAACAGGGTAATGGAGCACCACATCCTTGCCGGGCTGCCAGTTTGCAGGCATTGCCACATCGTGGGCATCCGATGTCTGGAGCCCCACTACGACACGCTTGATCTCATCAAAATTGCGTCCGAGGTTCAACGGATAATATATAATCGCACGGATCTTGTCTGCGGGGTCTATAAAGAATACTGCACGGACACAGGCATTGTTGCTTTCTCCCGGCATTATCATTCCATAGAGGGTAGATACCTTTTTGCTCAGGTCCACAATGATAGGGAAGCCTATCTCCACATTCTTTGCCCCATCCCACTCAATCTTCTCCTCAATATTGCGCACCCAGGCGATATGGCTGCTTAGGCTGTCTACCGAGAGCCCTACAATCTGGGTATTCAAAGCCTCAAACTCCTTCTGCATCTTGGCAAAAGCCAGAAACTCGGTAGTGCATACAGGGGTAAAATCTGCAGGGTGGCTGAAAAGGATTTTCCATTTGCCTGCATAATCGGAAGGGAAATTGAGTTTTCCGTGGGTAGTCATTGCCCTGAATTCAGGGGCCTGGTCCCCAATACGGGGCATAGACCAGACATTGTTCTCCATATCCATTATTATCTGAATTTTTAATATTTACAACTTAAAGCAAATTGCTCATATTCCTATCAAGCTTGTCCAGGGTGTGCAGAAAGCCCCTCAACTCCTTCTCCTCTATCCCTTCAAGCATCATATCCAGAATATCTATGCCGCTCTGCTTTGCACCGGATTTGAGCCTCTCAGCCTTCTCTGTAAGGACTATCGTATTTGATCGGCGGTCCTGCGAATTCTGCTGGCGCACCACAAATCCTTTTGCCTCTATCGCATCCACGAGCTTGGTGACAGAATTCTTGTCCTTCTGCATCTGGTCTGCCAACTGCTGTTGCGACATAGGACCCTGATTCCACAACAAATCTATGAGGATAAACTGCTCCGGAGTCAATGGGACACCCCTCTTCTTGAGCATTGAGGCAATATACTGTTTAAGTTTACAGTGTGTTAGATTCAGCTTTATGGCAGTCTCTTTAGATAGTAGCATAGTTATACTGTATTGGACGTCTACAAATTTATGATTATTTTCACATTGTACCCAAATTTTTATAAATTTGTACATACCTAAAGCCTATGAAAATCAGATTCCCACTCATTATCTGCATGACACTGCTGTCATGCCTCCATTTCGCATATGCTGATACAAACCATCACACATATGTAAAGAGAGGTCTTGCCCAATACGAAGAGTCCCAAGGGCGCAAACATATTGCAACTGCCAATCAACTTATGGAGATATTCCACAATGCGGATCTCACCACGGAACTTGTCATTTTTGATTCGGACACCCCGGACAGCACCATATCCAGAGAGATTTTTTATTGGGCAAGCGAATATTTTTATGAGGTGCAGGATTTCAAATCTGCACTCAACTATGGATTGAAAGCTCTTCCACTATGTCAGGGATCTGATATTGAAGCAGACTGTCTGAGCCTTCTGTCACTTGTCCACTTCAGACTCTCCAGATATGATGATGCGGCAGAATATGCCAAACAGTGCTACAAGCTTGATGAGCAGAGTGGCAACATTGATATAATGAGCTCCTCGCTCAATACTATCGCCGGCATATACCTTGCAGCCGGCAGGGCCCAGGAGGGTGAGAGATACATTCTCAAAGCAATAGAGCTGGCTTCAAAGGCAAACAACCCTTCCAGAATGTCTGTCATCCAAGGGATGGCCTCCGAAATATTCCACGCCCAGGGAAAAAATCAGGAGGCACTCCTCCACATAGAAGAGGCCTGCAAAATAGAGGAGAACCTCCAGAGGGAGGGGAAGATGATGGTAAGGCTTACACAGAAAGCATCAATTCTTGTGGGACTGAACAGATGGACAGATGCAGAACAAACCCTTCAAAAGGCAATCCCATACCTTAAAGAGAATCAGAACTTCCAATCCTACGCCATTGCCTGCAATAAAATGGGAATGGCCCTCCTTGCGCAGGGGCGCAACGATGAAGCCATCCGATATTTCAGGGATGCTGCAGACATATTTTCAGCCAATGGCGATCTGAGAAACGAGATGCACTCACGCAAAGGGCTATACGAAAGTTATTGGGGAGAACACCCTGACAGTGCCAAAATGGAGATAGAGCGGTTCAATGATCTGAAAGACACACTCTACAACAATGCCACAGCTGAATCCCTGGCAAAATTTGACACCGAATTCGAAGCAATGTGGCTGCGCCTTGAAAATCAAAAACAAAGGACAAGAGGCAATATAATTCTTACACTCTGCGTTATACTTGGCCTATCGTGGATAATAACATGGACATATCTGAAAAGGCGGTCAAAAATCAAGGAGGAGTCCCTCAAGAATATCATTTCCCAGCTGAAAGGGGAATCCCCATCAGAGGAGCAGTACCATCATCTGAGTGACACCAACAAACAATTTCTTAAACAAATTATAAACTCCATAATGGAGAGGATCTCGGACAAAGGGTATTCTGTAGAGGCACTGGCATCAGACATGTGCATAACCAGCGGACACCTCAACAGAAAAATAAAATCCATAACAGGGATTACCACTCAGAAATATATCCTGAGGATCAGAATGGAATACGCCAAACACATATTGCTGAACTCCCCAGATTTGACCATTTCGGAAGTGGCATACAAATGCGGCTTTGAAGATGCTGCAAGTTTTTCCCGTGCCTTCCGTCGTACATTTGACAAGTCCCCATCACAAATGAGGCAAGACAGGGCCTGAACACCCAAATAAGCAAGATTAGGAAAAGGCTATGCACGATTCTGCATAGCCTTTTCCCGTAAGTGAGGACTAAATTTGTATAGTCGTAAAAGTCCTCACCAAGCATGTCTGAAAAACCTGTCAAAAACACTGAAGAAACCAAAGGTGTACCTCTTCACGAGGAGGCTCTCAAATATACTGACGAGCTGATACAGGAGATTATTGCTGAGAGGGAGAAAGAAAATAATTAAAAACACATATGCCTATGAAACAGAAAGAGAACATCTACATCTCACCTTCTGTAGAAGTGTTGGAGATGGTAACTGAAAACGGGTTTGCGACATCAATCCCATCAAATTTCAATATTCCTGACTGGGACGGCGACTTTGACGGAGACGAGATACCTTACTAAAAATTTATGCTATGATGAAAAGAGTTATCCTGACAGCAATAATGCTTTGCTCACTGGTTATGGGCAGTTGCACAAAAAGTATTGACACCAATACAGATACAGAAATCCAGATCTCATTCAGCGTAGGAGAGAAAGGGGGCTTTGGAACAGACACCAAAGCTTTAAGAACAGGTTGGGAAGCTGGGGATCAGATATTGGTAGTATTTTCCAAAACAGGTTCAAACACAGACCTGGGAGTTACCAGCACATTGACATACGATGGTACCAACTGGTCAGCTACAGGGATTCCCTCTGAAAAGAAAGCCCTTTTGGGTAGCAGCGGAAATTTCAAAGCTGTCCACTACAGATCCACTGCAGGTGATGTAGGTATGGACGGGATAAGGTTTATCGGCACATATGGTGGTCCCGGATATGTACTTGAGTGTACAGGTACATACAACTACATCAATTATCCTGAACAATTTATGCTTAATGGCAATCTTGACATGGTGCGTGCTGACTTCTGCGAGACACAAATATCAGTACCTGCCACAGGGCTGGACGATAGCGAGACATGGTACTTGTTTGTTTCCACATTGGGAGACAATAGTACAAATGAACTTCAGCACTATGTTCTTGAGGGTGCCTGCGGATTACTGAGTCTGAATTCAGACTTTGAACTTCAGCCGACAATCACCAATTACGCCATCGGAGAAAAAATAGGTGGAGACTATGTTTTCACATTTTCCAACAAAGAGCTTAAAGTGGGTGATGAAATCGATCAGGATGAATTTGTAACCCAAAAACAATTGGGTACCTATATCTTTATCCTCTGTAACAACTCTTCTTGGACCAGTGCTACAAAACTTCGCTACTACATAAAAGGCAGAGGGGCATACGATGATGTCAAAAAAGACTACCAGTACCCTTTGGAAGTGAACAAGGCCTACAAACTGCCGACAACAGTGGGCTATGCCAACTGGTACGATATTGATTCCATTGAGACACTAAAAGATCTGCTTTGGGACGAATAATAATAAAACTTAACCTCAACTATAACTATGCAAGCCCACAGAGTTCCTGTGGGCTTTTTTCTTTATGCAAAAAACGCTACCTTAGGGGCATAATTAAGAATATGATTGTATGAGAAGTTTTTGCAAGCTTTTGATGTGGGCCGTTGTGGCTATGGCAATAGTCTCTTGCGGAGAGTCACGCGAGGAGGCTGCACGCCGTGATTTTGAAGAGATTATAAATAGAAACAAAGCCGTAGGTCTCGCTGTTGCCGCTGTAAAGGATGGGCAGGTGGTATATGATGAGACATTCGGATACAGGGACCTCGAGAGTCAGGAACCTTGGGAGGGGGATGATGTATTGCGTATAGCATCCATCTCTAAATCTTTTACCGCTACAGGAATATTGCAGCTTGTAGAGCAGGGAAAGCTCTCGCTCGACGCAGATGTTTCGGATATTATGGGATTCACCATCAGAAACCCCCATTTCCCTGACAAACCTATCACCGTGCAGATGCTCTTGTCGCACACTTCAAGTATGAGTGATGCCAACGGCTACTTCTCTTTCGACTACCTCCACCGCGAGAAATCCTCCACTTGGGAAAAGGCCTGGAACAAATATGAACCTGGAACAGGATACCAGTATTGCAACCTCGGCTTCAATACCCTCGGTGCCATCATAGAGAAAGTAAGTGGTGTACGTTTTGACAAATATATCTCCACCAATATTCTGGAGCCACTCGGAGTATATGCCAATCACAATGTACACGCTCTCGATTCGTCCAGATTTGTGAAGATATACACTTACAGCCGCAGGGACAGCTCCTTCAGATGGACCAGATCCGCATACGACCTCGCTCCTGAGGCACTTGAAGATTACACACTTGGCTACTCAACTACCCTGTTCTCCCCTACCGGAGGGCTTAAAATCTCTGCATCAGACCTGGCCAAGGTTATGCTTATGCACATGAACTATGGGACACTTGACGGTGTAAAGATTCTGGAGAAGAGTTCTTCAGAGCTTATGCAGTCTGCACTCACCGATACCGACCACAAGGATGAGAACTACTGTATGGCCATAATCCAGACCAACGATCTTCTCAAAGGGCACCGTCTCACAGGGCACGATGGCCTCGCACTTGGTGCATATACCGCTATGTACTGGGATCCTGAAGAGAGATACGGCTTCGTGGTGATGACCAACGGCTGCACCGGAGTGTCTGACAACCACGTCTTTGCAAATATTCTCTGCGAATCCGTAGAGTGCCTGTACAAGAACTTCATAGAGGAGAAATAGGCTATGGGGAACATCTCTGCAAACAAAATAAAATTTATCCGTTCCCTCGCCCAGAAGAAATTCAGGGATGAACACTCCCTTTTCGTCGCAGAGGGGGAGAAAATTGTGGCGGAAGCTCAAGCATCCGGCTACAAGATCGAGGAGATCTACAGAATCGAGGAGATAGGGGCCGAGGCTATGGCCCGCATCTCAAACCTCTCCTCCCCTTCACCTGTACTGGCAGTAATAAGAAAACCTGAATTCTCTGCTGAGGATATCATTTCAGCTCTGAAACCCGAATCAAAAGGGCTCTATCTTGCCCTCGACGGAGTTAAGGATCCGGGAAATCTAGGGACAATAATCAGGATAGCCGACTGGTTCGGAGTGGATGCCATCTTCGCCAGCCCAGGAACCGTAGAGGTATATAACCCTAAAGTGGTCCAAGCCACTATGGGTGCCATCTTCCGCAAAAGGGTCATTTATACAGATTTGTCTGCTGTTTGTAAAAGATTTGAATCTGCAGGGCTCCCTGTTTACGGCACCTTCCTCGACGGCAAAAATCTGTACGAAGGTGTTCCAGCCGATAGAAAGCATGGCCTGATCGTCATGGGAAGTGAATCGTTCGGGATATCCGACACCCTAAGGGAACTGATTGGGAACAAACTCCTCATCCCGCCCTACCCTGCTAATGCCAGCACATCGGAGTCTCTCAATGTAGCGATAGCCACTGCCATCATTTGTGCAGAATTCAGAAGATAACTTACATTTTTTCCTAAAAGCAGCTGGCAACAGATTCTGGAAGCAGGACATAAAAAAAACACACTATGTTTGCACTTAAAGAGAGAGCTTTAAAGCCATTCGTTTTTACCATAACAGCTGCATATCTTTCTTCATCAGAAGGTATCGCACCAAGATTGAGCCTGGAAAAAGGCTCTCTGCCAGAGCTGTTGCACACCTGTCGGTATTCAGCCTCTGCGTATTGGCACTGATGGCAATCTCATTTATATGCGTTGTTCCACAAGCACTCGCTGGCACAATTCGAATTGGGGTAGCCCTCTATACCATCATTATCTCGGCAATGCTCTTTATGGCAATGCTCCAAAGGAGCTCCCTCTACACACTTGGAGCCGCCCTATTCGTCATCTCAGACCTGATTCTGGCCTGGAATCTTTTCGTGGAACAGATCTCCCACGCTGGAGCAATGATTATGACCACCTACTACTTTGCCCAATGGCTCATCTTCATCCGCGCCACACCATACAAAGTGCCACATCCGGTCAAACTGATGAGATTCTAGATTAGATTCAAAATTTAGAGAAATCAACCTCCTCAATACCAATCATATCGGGTATCTCGCATACTGTCGCACCCACAAGTTTGATCAGCATCTTATACTCTTTACTTTGCTGATATGTATGCTTCATATTGGGGATATACTTCTCTACTGTTCCATCACCCCACTCAACAATACCGACAATATTATTTCCCTCAATTGCCGGAACGGCAAATTCACTATTGGTATGTCTGATAACAATTAGATTGTAATTTTCATTTCCAAGTTGGGTTACCTTTACTGTCTGACTGATATCCTCTGAAGATATGGTTATTGTACCAACCCTACTTTCAAGATTTGGGTTTGCAGCTATACTGAAGTTAAGACTCACATTATCAAGCGCCTTGGTTTGCGGTTCATACATCAGCCAGTCATCAGAAGTGCTTACCTGCAGACTTACATTTGTTGCCACCTCCAACACCAATTCACCCTCCTGAGAATCAACAACATACTCATTTTCAGACAAAATGATGGCATTCTTCTGATACTGTATTATTCTGACTGATGCAGACGCACTACCTTTGTCCGCGACAAAAAGGATTTCTGCCTCACGCGATTCGTATGTCTCATTAGGTTTGACCTCAATACTGTGCACATTGCCATCTTCCGAATGGTAACCTTCCTCCTCTGCCAACCAGTCGGCATCTTCAGGGAGAACCATTGTATAATCTACGTTGCTGTCTATCCTGATCCTCACAAATGCCTTACCGCTTCCCAACTTGTACTCTTTGCTGCTTGGTGTAATCCTTGGGGTGTCCGGTTGCTGGCGGACAGTAACTGTGTCAGATATATCTCCGCTGGTGAAAACAATTTTACCTTCACGTTTTTCCGAACCCGTATTCTTCCCAATTAGGAACAGATGTTTTGATGAGGACATTGCTCTGGTACCCGCTTCCGATATCCAACTCTCTGCAGAAGGTTCTATCTCATAACTATACTCTATGTTTGAACAGACCTCCAACTCTATCTCCTGCTCCTGGTATGACACCTCAACAACAGAAGAGGCCAATACCAACGCATCCTTCTGCAACTGGACAATTTTCACCTCCTCTTTAGTCTCCCATTCATCAGAGATAAAACTTATCACCGCTTCACGGGAGTCATAAGTGGCATTTGGTTTGACTGTTATATAGTGTGTATAATCAGAAAATCCCTTTGTTGTCACCTCTTCCAACCAGTCTACACCCTCAGGCATAACCATTTCATAATTCAAATTACTCCTTACTTGTATTTCTATAGTCTCTCCATCACTACCAACATTGTATTCATCTTTAGTGAGGACAATAGTCGGGGTTGATGCACTTTGATATACCGTTACCGTCTCTGATATGTTTCCGCTCCGGAAGACTATTTTCCCCTCTCTTTTCACTAATCCTTCATTCTCTTTGACTGCAAAAGTGTGCTTTGAAGGGGTCATTGCCTTAGTTGCTGTCTGGACAGATATCCAACTCTTCGCTGAGTCCTCAATTTCATATGAGTACTCGACATTTGAGTTTACAACAATATCTACCGATTGCCCTTTGCTGGTCAGTTCAACTTTTGATGAGGTCAGCACAATGGCATCCTTTTGCTTCTGGGTAACGGTAATAATCTTCATTACAGTATCTGATTTGAAGGTTATTTTCGCATTACGCTCTACATAAGTGTCATTGGCCTGAGCCTTAATCGTTACAGCTGTAATCCCCTTGTCCCCACTTTGAGGCGAAACGGCACACCATATCTGACCGGATGAGACACTCCAGGTTTTTTTGGAATCTACTGAAAGGGTTGCATCTCCACCAGTAGAATCAAACACGTAATCACTGTTTCCGACAAGTGTGATTTTCGCTTCATTGTCAATAACTTCATCAACATGTCTACAAGAGCATACCAAGACCAATGATATCAATACACTCAATATATATTTGAAAAATATCTTCATAACCTTCGCCAATTTAGTTCAATTTAACTTTGAAGTTTACAGTCTCCTTACCGTCAGAGAGCCTGATGGTGTATGTATCAGATGGTAGTGAAGAGGTGGAGATTGTGGTTATTTTACCCTCGGTCTGACATAGGGAACTGTAATCCGTTTCGGCCGAAGAGAAAATACCGACAGAGACATCTACCCTTGTTGTCACCCTAAGTTCATCATTATCCTTGTCATATCTGAGTTTTGTACACTTCCTTATATCAGCATCCTCAACCAAAACCAGATCCCACACACATTCACTGTTACCTTTTACCAGAATCCAATCCAAATCATTCTCCGATTTGTAGTAGAATCTGATACGGTCCCCCCTTTTGAAAGGTTCATTTGGGTAAAAAATTACATTACGCCCCCCCGGAATCATCCTTCCTACAACAAAATTTCCAATCTCTGCTGTCTTTATGACTTGTTTTAAATTCCCATTCTTATCCACAAGACACCATCTGTATGCTCCATAGAATGTGACGGACCCTGTATTTTTCACGGTACCTGCATTGAAATTGACCTCAGTAGTTGTGAATTTTTTGTCATCATTGATACTCATCCCCTTTTCTGAGAGAGAGAGTTTCTGGATATATTCTCCCCCTTTTTCCGGTTTCAAGTTCACTATTGCAGCCTGCATGGAGTTATAACCATCTTCACTACCACCTATACCACTACCTTCAGGATTAAGTGCATCAAGGATGAAGTATCCGTTATAGTAACCACCCCAACCCCAATTGACACTGAAATAATCACTTGTCGTGTAACCATCCAGCACAAAGGCATGACCGCCACCACTACTGTATCCGCTATATATGACAGGTCTGTTTTCGTCAATCTCATTCTGAAGAATATCGTACCACTCACGATCCTCATATTCATATCTGTTAAGCTCCAATGCCCCCTTATAATACCCCATATAGGTAGAGAGCTGAAGTGGAATATTTGATGTAGATGCCGCTGTTGATAAACCATAATCTGCATTAAGCATATGCCCCAAATCTGCCATCAGAACAGCAACAGCTTCTGCCTGCTCGCTGCTGTAGTTCCCCACATAACGCTCCTGCATCAGATTCCATTTATAATCGTGTCCCAGTGATCTTTCAGGAATATTAATACCATAAGAATCTGTAGTATATGCCGGAATAACACCCTCCCCCCTAACAGGATATTTATGATAATACATCACTATAGCTGTCGCTGTTATAGTACACCCTGTGACAGCACGCGATCCACTAATTGTCGGCAAATTGAGATTATAGGGATGATCCTGATTCCACCTTGCGGTATTCAGTTTCTTGACTACACTGCCAATATCTGAACTTGATGGTGAGACATTTGCCTTGACAGAAACACCTTTATCCCTAAGGTAATTTATCCTCTGCTCCATACCTTTAAGCCACTCTTTCACGTGTGGAGGGATATCTTTTTTAGGAAAATCATTCTCAAAGGAGTATCCCAAGATAGGACAAGCTATATCATCGCCGGCAACAATCACAAATCCTTTGCCGTCTGGATTGTCGAAGACATATAGGGCTGGGGAGTGTGCAGATGCCGTTACTATATCCCCCCTTCCATCATAAACCATATCCAATCTGGTAACATGCAGCGAACTTGCAGCCGTTTGGGATTTGAAAAAATCAACAGCCATTTTTTTGGCCATGTCCAATGTAATATTTTCAGCAGACAACCCTATTGACACCAATAGAAAGATTGCTGCAAACAATATTCTTCTATTCATTATTACACTTTTTTATTTAAGCAAATTTAACACTTTTTCTCTTACCTTTGTACCTATATAAAATGACTATGAGACTTTACAGAACATTATTGGCACTTATCAGTGCTTTCGCGGCAATGGCTGCACAGGAGCATCCGACAACCACGTTTTCGCCAATATTCTATGCGAATCGGTAGAGTGCCTATACAAACATTTCATCGAAAAATAAGTTCCCTATACACTATGAGTTACTTCACCAAAGAGAAACTTTTCTCAAAAGAATTTTTCATCACATATGCCTGGCTTGCAGGGGGATGTTTCCTCTTTGCCTTGGGCAATGTACTATTCGCCGAACCCTACGGATTTGCACCTGGAGGGACATATGGACTCTCTATCGTATTCCACCACCTCTTCGGATGGAGAACTGAAGCTGCAGCACTCTGCATGGACATTCCTCTGCTCATTGTGGGGTTCATTTTCCTCGGTGGGAAGTTCGGCATCAAAACTGTTGTCTGCACCTTTATGATTCCGGTATTTATGAGCCTTGTGCATAAGTTCTACGGCTTTGATGCACTGCTTGAGCCTGGAATTACCGATAGGTCATTGCTCGAAGAGCAGCTTCTCTCATCCATCTTCGGAGGCATTGTTTACGGAGTGGGGCTAGGTATGATTTTCAAATCGAGGGCCACCTCAGGGGGAAGCGACATCATCTCCATGATTCTCCACAAATACACACATATCTCCCTCGGTACACTAGTCATTATAGTGGACTGCCTCATCACCCTTACCACTGTGATAGCGTTCGGTGACTGGAGACTCCCGATGTACTCTTGGATTCTCATCTTCATAGAGGGCAAAGTGATTGACCTGGTAGTGGATGGTGCAAATGTTCACAAGACCATGATGATCATTTCGGACAAAACAGAAGAGGTAAGAAAGATAATAATTGAGGATATCGGACGTGGAGCTACTATCTTCAACTGTGAAGGGGGATATAAAGGCGAGTGCCGTAAGATTATCTACACCGTCGTGACCCGCAGGGAGGCATCCATCCTCCGCCACAGGATAAATGTGG
>JAZRHK010000147.1:0-1319 GCA_045644725.1 Candidatus Coprenecus sp.
ACCCATTTGCCGTCTGGCGACACCTTCGGATGGCTCTCAAGGGCCGCAAGAGAGACAAATCTCATCGCCATGCCACCCTCTGCATGGACATTGAATATATCTCCGTCGTATGAAAAATATATGGTCTTTCCGTCGGGAGAAAGGGCCGGATTATATGGAAAATGGAGCGTACCTGCGCTTGCCACCAATGGAAGCAGGAAAAGTAGAAATGGAAATAATCTTTTCATATTTAATGGTTTATAAGTTTCTAAATAGTGTTTTCTGCCTCAATGACATGGAACATGGTCTTGAAGATGTAACCCTTTTCCTTGAGCTTGTCTATAATCTCTCCCAGATAGGTATATGGACGGTCGGCATCTGTCCTGTCGGGATAGTTCATCGCGTGGATAAGGAGGACAACACCATTCATCGTATTCTCCTTCTCGTAGTTCCACAGATTTTCAAGAATCATCTCTGTAGAGTGATAGTTTGGAGCTCCAGGGCTGGTCCAGTCCATACCGGTAATGAATCCGCTGGTAGGGTTGACCAGTTTGTATCCCATGCTCTTCATCACATCGACTGCTTTCTGGTCGTATGTCTCGTATGGTGGGATAAGCCATTGATACTGCTCCTTCTCAAGGCCATAGCTCTCGAGCTTGCTCTCCATAATGGCAAAATCTGCCCTCAAAGAGTCCTCACTTACCAATGATTTACCATTTTCACACAGAAGAAGGTGCGCGTATGAGTGAGATGAGAGGTAGTGACCGTTTTTGATAATCCTTTTGACCGGCTCCTGGTACCTGTCCACATCAAAACATACACCTGTAGGGAAGAAAGATCCTCTGACTCCCTTCTCCTCGAGGATATCCAGCACAGGGGTGACACCATCAAAATTCTCAAAGTAACCCGAATCCGAATGGCTGTAGTGGCCAGTAAAGACGAGATAGATCTCCTTTTTGTGGGGATTGATCTTCTCGACAACACCATATTCGTCTTTAACAAAAACCGGGGCATCACCCTTTTTGACCCCACAAGAGGAGAGCACCGCTGCGCAAAGTGCCCAAACCAATATTCCGTACAGATTCTTCATATAACTGTGATGATTTATAATTTTTCAAATATAACGAAAAAGGATGCAAATCCGTTGCATCATTGCCATATTTTCACCTGTTATATTATAGTCACAAAGTGACTGGGGGGGGTGAAAGGGTGCCCAAGGGTACAAAAAAAGGTAGTACGATGAACTTCCTTTTTTGTGGTGCCCAGAACCGGAGTCGATCCGACACGGGTGTTAGCCCACTAGCTCCTGAAGCTAGCGCGTCTACCTATTTCGCCATCTG
>JAZRHK010000148.1:0-1799 GCA_045644725.1 Candidatus Coprenecus sp.
TCCCGACTGATGCTGCAGCATGCTCTAAACTATAGCCAATAAAACAATCCGCAAAAATCCAAAAAAGTTAATAAATCTCTTGGAAATGTCTTAGAATACCCGTTCACATGGTCACGGGCGACCATGGTCTTCAGAATCTGACCCCCCGCATCACCTTCAGATTCACTTTCGGCAGGCAGTTTGGGCATGCTATAGGGAGATTCTTAAGAGTTCTTTCGACAGATGTCAATATCCGGATGTGATATATCTGGCCTACTGACGGGATTTCGTGCGTGCAAAGTCGAATAGTGCCTGAGGGAGGTGACAGTAGCCGGTAGGGTTCTTGTCGAGGTAGTCCTGATGGTACTCTTCGCCGGTGTAGAAGTTTCTGAGGGGTTCGAGTTCTACGGCTAGCGGAGTGTCGTATTGTGATGCCACCTGGTCATATACTTTCTTTAGTACTGGAAGGTCCTCCTGATCTGTGTAGTAGATACCTGTCCGATAGCGTGTACCTTCATCTTCACCTTGTTTGTTGAGAGATAGGGGATCTATCGAATGGAAATAGAGGTCAGCCAGGATGTCCAAGGATATGAGCTGAGGGTCATATACCACTTTCACTGTCTCGGCATAACCGGTACCGTCTGTGTATACCTCCTGATATGTGGGGTCAGGTGTGTGGCCATTGGCGTATCCGACAGCTGTCTCCACTACACCTTTTATCTGTTTGAAATAGTGTTCTGTGCCCCAGAAACACCCACCTGCAAAATAAATTTCTTTCATAACGGGAACAAAGATAGGTTACTTTTATTAAATTTGTCACCTCAAAATAGAAATCTATGAAAACTGTAATCAGTCACAAGGCACACCCTTGGCACGGAATAAGTCAGGGTGAGAATTTCCCGGAAGTAGTAAGGGCTTTTATCGAGATAGTCCCTACAGATACAGTGAAATATGAGGTGGACAAGGAGTCAGGTTACCTCTCTCTGGACAGACCACAGAAATTCTCAAATATTGTCCCGTCACTTTACGGTTTCCTACCCAAGACATATTGCGGCCCCAAGATGGCGGAACTCACCAATAAGGCCCTGTGCAGGACCGATGTGGAGGGTGACGGCGATCCTCTTGATATATGTATCCTTACAGAGAAGGATGTGACCCACGGTGATATAATTGTGAATGCCAGACCGATAGGTGGTCTAAGGCTTCTGGACCACAACCAGGCAGATGACAAGATTATAGCTGTCCTCAGAAGTGATGCCGTGTATGGTATGATGACAGACATAGAGCAAGTCCCAATTGACATCATCCGCCGCCTCATCCACTATTTCAGCACATACAAGGATATCCCCGGCGAGAACACATCACGTATGCAGTTTGTGTCGATTTACGGAGCCGATGTGGCCAAGGATGTCATCCTCAGATCTACAGAAGATTACGAGGATCTGATTTCGAAATAGATCTTCATTTTTAATAGAAGCGGGCCAGGTGGAATAAAATGTCGTCCACCTGGCCCGAATTCTTTAGCTAATCGCTTAATCACAAGTGTATTAAGAAATCAAGGTGGGCCAGATAGAAGCATTTTTATTCCACCTGGCCCACTTTATGATGAGATACCGCGGTCAACCCAGGGATGAGAGGGCAAGATGCCAAAGCAATCCGGGCAAGACAATTATCCTGGGACACACGCAAAAAATCCGGCTAAAACTCGCTAAGGTATGGTCGAAGAATATACCGGAACGAAGTAAGCTATGTCAGTGCGGATGCCGGGACTGAGCCACCCTCCGCACCATAAGATGCCACTGAAAAAGGTCCTCATATTT
>JAZRHK010000149.1:0-27723 GCA_045644725.1 Candidatus Coprenecus sp.
TGCTGGATGGTCTTACCCTCTCTGAGCTGCTGCAATTGCTCCACAAGGAGATCGAAATCGATCGAATCGGGGTGGTCGAAATTGAGCTTCTGCCTCTCCTCCATAGGGAGGTGCCCACTATCGTGGTAGTATGAGTCCTGGGGAATTACCGCCAACTCACCACCAGGAAAGGCCTCTGCAATCTTCTTTACTACTGTAGTTTTTCCGGAACCTGTACCGCCGGCAATACCGATAATTAACATATTCTAGAATTCTGCTGTTTTAGGTGTTCTTGGGAATGGAATCACGTCACGGATATTTGACATACCTGTCACGAATAGAAGCAGTCTTTCGAAACCCAGACCGAAACCACTGTGAGGAGCTGTACCGAATCTGCGGGTATCCACATACCACCACAAGTTGGTATCATCCATATCCAACTCTTTGATTCTCCCTGTTAGTTTCTCGAATGACTCCTCTCTCTGTGAACCGCCGATGATCTCTCCGATCTTAGGGAAGAGAACGTCCATAGCACGTACAGTCTTGCCATCCTCATTCTGCTTCATATAGAATGCCTTGATATCCTTAGGATAGTCTGTCAAGATCACAGGTTTGCCGAAATGTTTCTCCACAAGGTATCTTTCGTGCTCACTCTGAAGATCAATACCCCAAGCTACAGGATAATCAAACTTTTCACCTGACTCCTGAAGAATCTTCACACCCTCAGTGTAGGTAAGTCTTACGAACTCTGTACCCACTACACTATGGAGACGTGAGATAAGCTCCTTGTCGATCATATTGTTGAGGAATGTCAAATCATCCATACAATTGTCAAGAGCATACTGTACAAGATATTTAATGAATTCCTCAGCAAGATCCATATTGTCCTCGATCTCATAGAAAGCCATCTCTGGCTCAATCATCCAGAACTCAGCCAAGTGGCGTGGAGTATTTGAGTTCTCAGCCCTGAATGTAGGGCCGAAAGTGTAGATATTGCCAAGAGCCATAGCACCAAGCTCACCCTCAAGCTGACCACTCACTGTAAGACTGGTCCTTTTTCCGAAGAAATCCTCCTTGTAGTCAATCTTACCATCTTCTGTACGTGGAAGATTGTCAAGATCCAGAGTGGTAACCTGGAACATTGCACCAGCACCCTCAGCATCTGAAGCCGTGATAAGAGGTGTATGAAGATATACAAAACCTTTGTCATTGAAGAATTTATGGATAGCATACGCCATAGCATGACGGATTCTCAGCACAGCACCGAAAGTGTTGGTACGTGGTCTGAGGTGACCTATCTCGCGAAGGAACTCCATACTGTGCCCCTTCTTCTGGAGAGGATAAGTCTCAGAGTCTGCTGTACCATATACTACTATTTCCTTAGCCTGGATCTCCACCTTCTGACCGCTACCCATCGACTCTACCAAGTCACCTGTCACAGCAAGACAAGCACCTGTAGTGATGGACTTCATCAACTCCTCTGAGAAGTTGGCCACTTCACAAACTACCTGAATATTATTTATTGTAGAACCGTCATTAAGAGCAATAAAAGCGATATTCTTGTTTCCTCTTTTTGTTCTCACCCAGCCTTTAGCCACGACTGACTGACCTGGAGTCCCATTAAGGAGCTCTGCGATTCTAATGTGTCTTTTTCCCATTTTTTCCTATTTTAAAACATCCTACAAAGTTAGTGAAAAACTTTGACTTTCATTCCAACATCTGTCAATAGCTGTAACAGCCACTGTATATCCTTTATACTTTTTGAAATCCTCACCGAAGTCATAAGACATCTGGTTTGTAATCTTCACCAGATACTCCCCTTTCGATGTATCTGCCATCACCCCTTTAGGGAACAAGTAGACAGCATAGAAAACTGGCTGCTGCATAGGATCATCTGTAGTTTCTACAGTCCATCTTACAGATGTTGATTTCTTCTTCAGAGTTTTCACACCCTGAGGAGCCCTATCATCCAATCTGGTATAAGCAGGGATAAGTGCAGGCCTTGATTGATAAACAGTTGTCAGGCTGTCATGAATATTGTGGACATTCCTCTTGATTGACCATCCTGGCCACCACACATTACCTGCCACATTTGGAAGATCTCTGACAAGCTCCATCTTTCTCTCCAACTGAGTATCGAGAACAGATATATTCTGACCAATGTAAAGATGATCGGTAAAATTGCCGTCATTCCACCAGTTGATAAGAACCTCATAACACGCGGGGGCGAAATCTATTCTCCAGTAAAGCTGAGGCACGATATAGTCGATATACCCTTTTATGCCCCAATCAGGAACATCTGCAAAAAGGGCCTCATAGTTGGAAAGACCATTTGTATCACTACCTGTGCTGTCAGGTGTTTCACTCAGGTTTCTGTGAATACCGAATGGGCTGATACCAAATCTTACCCAAGGCTTAATACTCTTGATTGTATCATTGAGTTCCTTCATAAGGATAGCCACATTGTTTCTTCTCCAGTCACCTTTCTGCCAATATTCAAAGCCCTGCTCCTTGGCATATTTCACGAACGATGCATCGTCATGAAACTCTTCATACTTGACAGGATATGGATAGAAATAGTCATCAAAGTGGATGGCATCCACATCATATCTCCTGACAATGTCTGCAATAACACTGACAGTGTGCTCTCTAGAAGCAGGCTCGCCCGGATCAAAATAAAGCTGCTTGCCATATCTCTTGAAGATATCTGGATTCGAGAAAAAGAGGTGATCAGGCGCTAACTCCTCCTTATCGTTGGATGTCACACGATAAGGGTTGCACCAGGCATGAAGTTCCATACCCCTCTTGTGCGACTCCTCAATCATAAACTGGAGCGGATCCCACACTGGATCTGGGGCCTGCCCCTGCACACCGGTCAAAAAGCGGCTCCATGGCTCCAAATGGGATGGATAAAATGCATCCGCTTGGGGCCTTACCTGGAATATTACAGCATTGCAACCAGCCTGCTCCAAAGAATCAAGCGTCTGGATAAACATCTCCTTCACCTGAGCCTCGCTCATAGTTCTGATCTGGGTATTTCCGACAATATGGAGCCAGGCTCCTCTGAACTCCCTTTTTGGTTGAGGCACATTTTGTGCTTCAAGTGAGATCGCTATTGCAATAAGCGATACAATGGCAAATATTTTTCTCATATCAACTAAAATTCTACGCCCATTGCTGAGCAGATTTTCTTGGGAATATCGGTATTGTCCATCTTGCCTGCAAACTTCTCGCTCCCTGCACCAATGGCAAAAACAGGGACATTTGCAGCTGAGTGCGAACTGGTGGTCCATCCAAAACGGGCCTCCTTATTAAGATTGTCAATATCCTCCTTGGCATCTCCTGTACCAGCCTCATAACTTGTCGCACTTACAGTATTGTCTTTAGATGTCTTCTGCACATCAAGTTTGTCCAAATACATATTATACCCACCATTATAGGCAAGTGCCATACCTCCAGTTTCATGGTCTGCTGTTACCACTATCAGGGTCTGGTCGGGGTGCTTCAGATAAAACTGATACGCCACTTCCACAGCCTCTGCCAGATCAAGTGTCTCCAGAATAGCAGTTTTGGCATCATTTGAATGGGCAGCCCAATCAATACGTCCAGCCTCTGCCATCATAAAGAAACCATCTTCACCCTCCAGAAACTCAATAGCAGAAGATACAAGATCTGAAAGTTTCATATCATCTTCACCTCTGTCTATAGCATATGGAAGTTCGTGGCTCTCTACACCTGCATCCTGAAGAAGGAGCATTTTCTCTGCACTATCTTTCTTAGCTTGGAAATCATCAATACCGGCAGCTAGAACATACCCTTTCTCATCTATAATTTCATAGGCAGATCTTTGGTCTCCTTTCTTACCTTTAGGATCAATAAAACCACCTCCACCAAAGAACTCAAAATCTGAATCTGCCATCTGAACAGCGATAGAGTAATAGTCACTTCTCTTTACAGAATTTGCATAAAACGCTCCAGGAGTAGCGTGATCAAGTGAGACTGTGGACATTACACCCACCTTGAATCCTGCATCGTGAATCTTATATGCGATACTCTCGAGATCAGTCGAATCTGGGGCTACCCCCAAAAAACCGTTATTTGTCTTGAATCCGGTAGATAGAGCTGTACCGGCAGCTGAAGAACAGGTGATAATATTTGAAGCTGAATAAGAAGAGGCCATCCCCAGAACAGGGAATTTGGTAAAGGAGATAGAATTGTTTCCTATACGACCATCCTCCAGAAAAGCAGAATAATACTCAGCAGCAACTACTTGGGAAAAACCCATACCGTCACCTATGAAATAGAATACATATTTTGCCTCCTTCTCTTTACAACAATCACAAGAAGAGAAAGAAACGCTAGATAATATCGCAATTAGAAGTGAAAGAAGTTTTATTCTCATAACATTTGAATCTTAAAAAAATGGGCGATTTCTCTTAGAGATACCGCCCACTCTTTATATACATATTAGTAATTATTTACCAGCAGGTCTTGCTGCATACATAATCTTAAGTGCTGAACAACGTCTAAGCTCCTGTTTAACGTCAGTTACAATACCCATAAGGGTACCTTCGTCAACGTTTAGAGAGATAGTCATAAGTTCTCTGTCCACCTCACTTCTAGCCTCACGCTCAGCTGCCACGAAGTCACGAATATCGTTGACAGTTTTGTAAGAGTCGTTTAGCTGGATACGTGTATCAGTACCGAACTGATTCTGATACTGTTTGGTAGGAGCACCAATGTAGATATATGAAGCAAGCTCTTTTCTTTCTAGCTTAGCAGTTTCTGATGCTTCAGGAAGTTTAACTTGTACCATTCTATCGGTCTTACGCATACTTACAGATACCATGAAGAACATAAGAATCATGAACACGATATCAGGTAGAGATGCTGTAGAGATAGCTGGCATGCCGCCGTCTTTTCCTTTTCTTACAAATTTAGCCATTCTGAAAATCCTCCTTATTTTTTCTTACTAACGTCTTTAGGCTCTGCCTCAGAGATGTTCTGAGGAATAGCTGTTCTAACTATCTTCTGCTGATCTTCATCAAGAGCTGCATATTTCTTACCGAAATGTCTTGTAGCGAAATCATCACGGATGGTGTTGATAGCTCTAACCAGGGCATTTTGAACCTCAAGATAGATCTCGTAGTGTGTACTACGGTCATTCTGGAGTGAAATAACACCTTCTGATACAGGATAAGTACCGAAGCCTTCGATCTCTTTATCCTTTTTAGCAGAGAGTTTCTCGTTGTTAGTAGGGTTAGTTAAAAAGTCAATAACGATTTGATCCAGCTGGCTAACATCAGAAATATATTCAGAACCGGCAAATACTGCGTCCCTTGAGTTGATCTTTACTTCCAAGATGTTACGACGATTGACTTTGATATCCTCAACCTTTGCATTTTTGTCAGGCATAGGAGGAAGACGTCTTGAAAGACCTTGCTCAGAGTCCATTGTAGAAACCATAAGGAAGAATATCAACATAAGGAATGAGATATCCGCCATAGATCCGCCGTTAATTTCGGGTGTTTTCTTAGATGCCATATCTGTTCGTATAATTAACGTTTCTTAATTGCATTCATTACAGTACCACCAAGAAGTGAAACGATAACGCCCACAAACAGGATGTAAGTAAGAATAAGAATAGTGTCGGTCAACTTAAATGTAGCCTCAGTTGGTTGCTCAGCCACATTAACAGCCACAGGGTTACCTGAAGCCAAGAAATAAGATGCTACCACTAGTACTACTGCAAGAAGCAACACCAAACCTGTACTCTTAAGAGACTTCTTGTTACCGAAAGTGGCAACACAAGCAAGTACAAGGATAAGGGCAATTGCAAGTACTATTAGAGCATATACCCACCACAAAAGACCGTCAACAAGTGTAGTAGAACTAAGAACATCAGCCAAGTTTGACAATGCAAACTGACCTGAGCCGTTCTGAACATAGAACAAAGCTATGATCACTACACCGACAGCTAGTAGGACGTATTCTAATATTTTTGCAAATTTTGACATAATTATAAATTCAAGTCAGTTTGATTATTTATTTAGATATTTAACTACTAGGTCTACTAGAGAGATTGAAGCGTCCTCCATAGAGTTAACGATAGAGTCAATCTTAGAAACTAGATAGTTGTAAATAACCTGAAGGATGATAGCAACGATAAGACCACCTACGGTTGTAATCAAAGCGACTTTCATACCACCTGCTACAAGGGTCGGAGAGATATCACCAGCGATCTGGATCTCGTCGAATGCCTGAATCATACCGATAACTGTACCCATGAAACCAAGCATAGGAGCGATAGCGATGAAAAGAGCGATCCAACCAAGGTTAGACTCTAGCTGACCCATCTGAACTGAACCATAAGAAACGATAGTTTTCTCAACAGCCTCAGCACCCTGATCAACGCGAAGAAGACCCTGATAGAAAATTGAAGCAACTGGACCTCTTGTATTGCGGCAAACTTCTTTAGCAGCCTCTACACCACCTTCATTAAGGGCAGCTTCAACAGCAGCGATAAGCTTTTCATTGTTGGTAGTTGCCATGTTAAGGTAGATAATTCTTTCAATACAGATTGCCAAACCGAAGATCAAACATGCAAGTACTGTAGCCATGAAGCCAGCACCACCTTCGATGAATTTGGTTTTAAGAGCTTGGTGAAGAGCAACTTCTTGTACAGGAGCAACTTCCTCAGCAGGAGCAGCAACTTCTTCAGTAGCAACTTCAGTAGCAACTGAATCAGCAACAACTTCTTCAGTCTGAGCCATAGCAGAGAAAGTCATAAGACCTGCAACTGCCAAAAACATGAAAATTTTTTTCATAAAAGTTTTGAATGATTAGTTATTAAACAAATTATTAAATAGTTGATTTATATTTATTTACAAAAATAAAGTCAATTCTGTCATATACCGTCCAACCCACACAGCAAACAATACACACGGGAAATATGGCCAAAGTTAGGAATTATTTTTCTAAATATCACTACAATTTTGAAATTTCTCCTCTAATATTTTTCTCCATTGCAACTGCCACTTCCCTATTGTCGGGATATTTTCCCATCAAAAAATAGAGTTTGGCCAATGCCGCTTCCATAGTGGAATCTTCCCCACTTATAACACCTATCTTCTTCAAAGCAATGCCTGTAGCATAAGCATCCATGTCCACCTTACCAGCATTGCACTGTGTAACATTCACCACTAAAATACCTTTATCGACCACCTCCTTAACAGCATTTAGGAACTCTGCACTGGTAGGGGCATTGCCGGATCCGAATGTCTCCAGGATTATGGCCCTGAGCCCTTCGACCTGAGAAAGGATTGTAATATTCCTGACATTCATACCTGGAACCACCTTGACTATTGCCACATTACTGTCCAGATCATAATTGACCTTGAACTCCTTACCCCATTTGGGATATCGGATCAGACTTGAATTGAATCTGATATGGATCCCCACATCGGCCAGGACAGGATAATTGGCAGATCTGAACGCCCTAAAATTTTCAGCACTATACTTGGTTGTCCTGTTCCCCCTATACAGCTGGCTCTCGAAATAGACACACACCTCTGGAACACGGGCTCGTTCATCCTCATCTTTGGCTGCAGCTATCTCTATTGACGATATGAGATTCTCTTTCCCGTCTGTCCTCAACATACCAATAGGGAGCTGGCTCCCGGTAAATATCACCGGCTTGCCCAAATTTTCAAGCATAAAGCTCAAAGCAGAAGCTGTATATGACATGGTATCGGTCCCATGCAGTACGACAAAACCATCATAATGGTTGTAATTAGTCTCAATTATCCTCGCAAGCTCTTGCCAAAAGTGGATATTCGCATCCGAAGAATCTATAGCAGGAGCAAAAGAATATGAATCAAGCTTGTATCCAAATTTTTTCAGCTCCGGAACCTCCTCCAAAATGTGGGAGAAGTCAAACGGGGCCAACGCCTGAGTCTGCGGATCTACCTTCATTCCGATAGTTCCTCCGGTGTAAATCAATAGAATAGATGTATCCATTTTATACTATATTGAATAGTTTCAAAGCATTGTCCGTAGTAATTTTTTCCACAAGTGCGGCATCACACCCTTTTATTTCTGCAATTCTGTCCACTATATGCCTAAGATATGCAGGTTCATTTCTTTTACCTCTGTACGGCACTGGTGTGAGCCACGGCGAATCTGTCTCCAGCAATATCCTTTCCAAAGGGAGCCTCTCCACCACAGTGGCCACTTGAGCCTTCTTATATGTCACCACGCCACCTATCCCCACGAGAAAATCGCCATATTTATTGATTCTCTCATAAGTTTCATAGCTGCCGGAAAAGGCATGAAAGACACCACGCAGCCACACACCTTCCCCATTGACCTTTTCGAGAACCTCATACAGATCATCTGTTGCCTCTCTCAAATGGACAATAACAGGAATATCCTTTTGCGCAGCCATTATCATCTGCTCATAAAAAACAAATTTCTGCTCCTCCATGAATTCCCTGCTCCAATACCCGTCAAGCCCTATTTCTCCCACTGCACAATATTCCCTCTCCCCAAAACAACTTTTCACAAAATCGAGTTCCTCCCTCCAATTCTCCTTGACAGATGTAGGATGAAGCCCCACTGCTGCATACGCAAACCCTTTCAGTTTCTCCTCTGTCCTTATCATTGCCTCATAGCATGAGATATCAATGCCTGGCATGATGCATTTGCACACACCTGCATCTCTGGCTCTACTTATTACAGCCTCGAAATCTTCATTAAAGTCTGCATCATACAGATGAGTATGTGTATCTATTATCATAACTTCAACATATATCGGCCTATAAGATCCGACTCCACCCTCCCTTCGAGCTCCAGTTCAGTCAAATTCAACACCAAATCACCTCTATCACACCCTGTTTTGTCCATCAGATCATCTATCGTGGCCTTTTCCTCCTTGTGAAGGAGAGATATTATTTTCAATTTGCACGCATTATCGCTTTCAAAGGTAAGAAATTTTGCCCTTATCCCCCCATCTTTTATCAGATTTTTCCATCCCAGGGAGCTCCTTATGGAGTCGCGCCCCGTTATCAGCTCCGCACAATTCTCCTTGATGAGCTGATTACAACCCAAAGACAATTCATCCCCCATCCTCCCTGGAACAGCAAACACCTCCCTGTCATATGAACGCGCCATCTTGGATGTTATGACACCACCACCATCCGCTCTGGACTCCACCAGTACAGTAGCATCGCTCAGCCCTGCAATTATCCTATTTCTCCTAATAAAATTGATGGGAACAGATGGTGTCTTTATAGGAAAATCGGAAACAACTCCTCCCCTCAGCTCCATTTGCCGGGCAATATTGCGATGATGATAGGGATACACGGTATCCAACCCTGTAGCCATAACCCCTACTGTCTCCAGACCCAACTCCATTGCCGCCTTATGGGCTGCAACATCTATTCCATAAGCCAGTCCACTGACGACAAGCGGAGGTTCCGACAACTCAGAGAGAGACTCCACAAGCTGACGGCACATGTCCAAGCCATAAGATGTAGCTCTTCTGCTCCCCACAAAGGAGACAACTCTCCCGCAATTAAGATTACAGTTTCCTCTAAAGTAAAGAATAACCGGGGCATCAGCGCACTCCATCAGTCGCCTAGGATAATCAATATCCCCGATATAATATATCCTGACACCATTCGAGAGAGCCCACTCCACATCCTTCTGACCAAGTTCCAGATTGACCGGATTGAGTATATCGTCTGTAAAATGGCTCCTCTGCCCGAAAATCTCCACGAGCTCCCTTCTGTTCAGTCTGAAGACATCACTGGGAGAGGGAAACCTTGAAACCAGCAGCCTCGCTTTGCTGCATGAGTAATTGAATATCCTGTTTATCGCACAGGCATAAACCAGTTCGTCGTATTCCATAGCCCCAAAAGTAGGGAGGAATACGACGAACAAGCTACTCAATCAACAATTTGAGCCTTTATTTTTTTTTAAAATCAGCTTTTTTAGATAATCAGCATCGCATCACCATATGTTCCGAACTTGTAACCCTCGTTAAGAGCCTCCTTGTAAGCCTTCATCACATTTTCATAGCCACCGAAGGCTGCTGCCGACATAAGCATTGTCGATGAAGGGAGGTGGAAGTTTGTCACCAATGCAGTGGGCACTGCAAACTGATATGGAGGGAAAATGAACTTATTGGTCCAACCCTCAAACGGACTGATCTCATTTTTGGTGGTCACAGATGTCTCCATAGCCCTGGCCACAGTAATACCTACGGCAAAAACCCTTTTGCCTTGGGCTTTGGCACTATTGATCATTCTGGTTGATTCCTCAGTGATGAATACCTGCTCTGAGTCCATCTTGTGCTTTGACAAATCCTCAACATCCACAGTACGGAAATGTCCCAATCCCATATGCAAGGTAATATTGGTCCAATCCACACCTTTGATCTCCATCCTCTTGAAAAGCTCCCTGCTGAAGTGCAGTCCTGCTGCAGGTGAAGCCACTGCACCCTCCTTTGACGCAAAAATGGTCTGGAAACGCTCAGTGTCTATCTCTTCTGCATGTGGACGGATCCATTTGGGAACAGGTATCTCTCCCATATCATAGAGTGTTTTCTTGAACTCCTCGTATGAACCATCATACAGGAACCTCAATGTTCTACCCCTGGAAGTGGTATTGTCAATTACCTCTGCCACCAAAGAATCATTCTCTCCAAAATAGAGTTTGTTGCCAATTCTGATCTTTCGCGCAGGATCCACCAGAACATCCCACAAACGCTGCTCTCTGTTCAATTCTCTCAATAGGAATACTTCAATCTCTGCACCTGTCTTCTCCTTGTTGCCTTTAAGACGTGCAGGAAAAACTTTAGTATCATTAAACACAAATACATCGCCCTCATCACAGTAATGGATGATATCCTTGAAAATTTTATGCTCTATCTCACCGGTGTCCTTATGAAGCACCAATAGACGGGACTCATCCCTGAAATCTGCAGGGTACTTTGCGATCTGATCCAAAGTCAGATTGAAATTAAATTGTGAAAGTTTCATTATATTTAGGATTTATATTACTCTTTGTATTACGTTATCTATATCTGCAATGATAGGATAGAATGCTTCATCTTCCAATTTTGAATATCTCCCCACCATCGCCCTTATCTGTGTCATAATAATATCACCTGAAATCTCCCATTGAGATTTGACCACAGGGACATTATTCTTTTTCATGTACGCTTTGAATCTGGCCTCCAGTTCCATAGCGTCGAGCAAAACATTAAGTTCCTCAATGCTGTTCACACTCTGAAGCTCCTTTCTGTACCTGTCAGACATCTCTATACTGAACTTTGTCTGGAGGGAAAGCTGGTTTATCTTCATCAGCATATCTGTCACCCCTACTGTGTCTATAGGGACAAAGATATCCGGAATTATACCTCCACCTCCCTCGGGAATACTGTCCTTATCCATCATCTCTCCATGAAGGTACCTCTCAATTATATCCTCATTGTACGAATCTTTATCCCCCTTTACATAAGGTCTCTGGATATATCTTCCATTAGGAGTATAATATTTTGCCACAGTCAGGCGGATACCGGAATTGTCGGAAAAATAGACTGGTTCCTGAACAAGCCCCTTGCCGTAGGAACGTCTTCCCACTATCAAACCCCTGCCGTTGTCCTGAATGGCACCGGCAAAGATCTCACTGGAAGATGCAGAATTTTCATTTATAAGGACAACAAGTTCCAACTCCTGGCTCAGGCCGTTTCCTGAAGCGGTAAAATCCTGCCTGTCACGGTGCAATCCCTGCATATAAACAATAAGCTGATTCTTCTTCAGGAATTCATTTGCAAGATAAAGGGCCTGGTCGAGATACCCCCCAGGATTGTCCCTCAAATCAAAAATCAGCTTCTTTAACCCCGCCGAATGGAGTTTGGCCATGGCTTGCAAAAACTCGAAGTAACTGGTTTTTGAGAAACGTGAAAGTTTTATATACCCAGTGGTATCATTCACCATATAAGCAACATCTATACTCCTTACAGGTATCTTCCCCCTCACAATATTGAAATCTACCAACTCGCTATCCCTCTTCACCTTCAAATGGACCTCAGTATTGGATTTGCCCCTCATCATCTTCACCATTGAATCCTGAGGAAACTTGACACCTGCAACATTTTTTCCGTCAATGGATACAATCCTGTCGCCCGGGATGAGCCCAGCCTTCTCGGAGGGGCCACCAGTTATAACACTGATCACAATGGCAGTGTCGGCAGGTACATTGAATGTGATGCCTATGCCGTCAAAATTGCCCTGCAGATCGTCATCGGCTTCCTTCAGTTCCTCCGGTGGAAGATAAACCGAATGGGGGTCGAGCTCCTTCAGAATTTCAGGTATAATCTTTTCGGATATTGCATGGTAATCAATACTATCAACATAGTTCCTCTCTATTTGCTGAAGGACAAGCGAAATTTTATCCCAGTTATGCTGTGACACCAGCAGTGAGCGGTACTTTTTATAGTCCACCCACTTGGTAATTACACTGCCAAGCATAATCAGAATAATGCCCCAAAGGGCATACTTTAATATCCTTATCTTATCCATCCTAATATTTGCAGATCTCTATTCCGGCTCTCTCCAACAGCTCCAAACCTTCAGTATTTCTATAATCCTTACTATAGACAACCCTCTTGATTCCAGCCTGGATGATAAGCTTGGAGCACTCCATGCATGGAGCATCGGTAACATAAAGTGTAGCACCTTCACTACTATTGTTGGACTTTGCCACTTTAGTAATAGCATTGGCCTCAGCATGAAGCACATAGCTTTTGGTCTGCCCGAGTTCATTTTCACACACATTTTCAAACCCGGCAGGCGTGCCGTTATATCCGTCAGAGATGATCATCTTGTCCTTGACGATAAGCGCCCCCACCTTTCGCCTCACGCAATATGAATTTTCAGACCACACCTGAGCCATCTTGAGATAACTCAAATCAAACTGTTTCTGTTTTTCGCCCACCATACTCAATTATTTCTTTCTCTGGTACAAATATCTCTTGATACTCCTCTTGGGAGTTTTCTCAAACTCCTCAGGGGAGAGCTCTATAGCAGCAATCTTACAATAGTTTGGAAGGACTTTATTGACCTCCTTAAGCTCGGTATTGAGTTTTTCAAGAAGCTGCTCCTTGGTCAACCCCTCTTTATCCCTCAAATCCTGATCGGGATAGACAAGGGCAATAAGTTTGTCATCATCCTCGATAACAAGGGATTCACCCACATAAGGCATGTTGTTCAATTCGCTCTCTATCTCCTCCGGATATATATTCTGGCCGGAAGGGCCAAGAATCATTGTCTTGCTTCTACCTTTGATGTAAAGGTATCCGTCCTCATCAAACACGCCAAGGTCACCAGTTTTGAACCATCCGTCCCCGGTGAAACACTCGTCAGTTGCCTCCTGGTTCTTGTAGTATCCAATGAACACATTATCACCCTTCACCATCACCTCTCCAGGGATATTTATAGGATCTGGTGAATCTATCTTCACCTGCATCCTTGGAGCCACTTTTCCACAAGAGTAGAGTTTTGCCTTATCCCAGTGAGCATAGGTGATAATAGGGCCACACTCTGTCATACCGTAGCCCACTGTATACCTGAATCCCACCTTCTTGAAAAATGCCTCAGCCTCACGGTTGAATGCCGCACCGCCCAGGATAATTTCCTCAAACTTGCCACCAAATGTCTCATCCAGCGTAGCATTGATCTTATTGTATATAACCTGATCGATCACCGGCAGCTTGAGAAGCACCTTCATGCTCCCCTTCTCGATGATGGGCTCAAGTTTCTTCTTGTATATCTTCTCAATAATCATCGGCACTGCGATAATCACATTGGGTTTCACCTGCTGGAATGCCTCCATAATCACCTTAGGGGTCGGGAGACGTGTAAGGAAGTGGACATGTGCACCTGCAGTCATCTCAAACAGGAACTCAAACATAAGTCCATACATATGTGCCAAAGGGAGCATTGACACCACCTGCGACTGATTGTTCATCTGAGGCTCAGCCTCATACGCAAAAAGGACATTTGAAAGGAGCGACCTATAAGGGAGCATAACACCCTTTGAAAACCCGGATGTCCCTGAAGTATAATTGATAAGTGCCAGATCATCAGGATTATCCTCGTTATAACATATATCATCAGGGCCAAAGCTCTTGGGGTACTTCTTCCCGAAATATTCGTTAAGGTGCTCTCTTGCATCATCGATGCTGTCATTTGCAGTATATACAAGAGAGAAATCTGTCAGAAGGATAACAGCCTCCAATGCAGGCATATCCGATTGGGTAAGTCCCTCCCATATAACGTCACCCACGAAGAGTATTCTAGCCTCAGAGTGGTTTACCAAGTGTGAAATGTTGCTTGACTTGAACTCGTGAAGGATTGGAACCGGCACAGCTCCGTAAGTTGTACAAGCCAAAAACGCCACTCCCCAGTTTGCCTGGTTCCTGGAGCACAACGCCACCTTATCTCCCTTCTTGATGCCACAGATCTCAAAAATCAAGTGAATTTTCTCTATTCTGCGGGCAACATCCCTATAGTGGAGTGTAACACCTTTATAATCAGACAAAGCGGGACGATCCCAGTTTGCCTTCATACTTTTTTCAATCAATTTGTTCAATGAGGTATTTTCCATATTCTTCAAATTAGAAGGACTGCAACTCACAAAGATGAGAATACAACCCTTTTTGGTTTAACAATTGGTGGTGAGACCCTTTTTCCACGATCTTACCATCCTGCAGCACGACTATCTCGTCTGCATGTTGTATAGTTGAAAGCCTGTGGGCAATGACTATCGATGTCCTGTTGCGCATCAACTTCGTCAATGCATCCTGCACAAGCCTTTCACTTTCTGTATCAAGTGCGGAGGTCGCCTCATCCAGGATGAGGATAGGGGGATTCTTGAGAACCGCCCTCGCTATTGCCAATCTCTGTCTTTGTCCTCCGGACAACTTGGCCCCCCTGTCTCCAATATTGGTATCATAACCATTCTCCAGACCCAGAATGAACTCCTCTGCATTCGCTATCCTGGCAGCATTCTCCACATCCTCCCTACTCACATTCTCCATGCCAAACGTTATATTGTTATATACTGTATCGTTGAAAAGTATCGCCTCCTGGGTCACAATACCCATTTGAGATATAAGGTCCTTCTGGTTATAATCCCTTATATCCACCCCATCTACCTTAATGGCACCACCCTTCACATCATAAAATCTGGGGATAAGGTCTGCCAATGTTGACTTGCCTGCCCCCGAAGGGCCTACAATGGCCACCATCCTCCCTTTTGGAATGGATAAGTTTATATTCTTCAGCACAGGTTCGCCGGCATATTGGAACGAGACATTTTCAAACTCTATCCCCTCATCGAACGAGTCCAATGGCAATGGATTCTCATTGTTTTTAATCTCTGATTCTACATCCAGTATTGCAAAAATGCGGTTACCAGACACCAGACCCCTCTGCACATTTGCATAAGCATTGGCTATAGCCTTCGATGGCTCCAGCACCCTCCAATAAAAGGCAATATAAACAACAAACTCTGGCAATGTCATCCCAAGTTCACCCCTCATCTGCAGCCAACCTCCAAAAAACAGGACCCCCACCGCCACTGAGATACCCAGGAACTCAGACATGGGCGAAGCCAGCTCCTGCCTGGTAAAAATGGATCTGCTTATCTCCTTGTGATCCTCATTGGTCTTCTCAAAATTGCCCCTCACATATCTCTGTGCATTGAACGCTTTTATTATGCGGGCCCCGGATATTGCCTCTTCAAACTGGCTGATAATCCTGCCCAACAAAGACTGCGTCTGCACCGCTCCCCTCTTCAGCTTGCGCGATATACCTCCGATCACCAGCGCTGATACAGGAAGGGTCAATAGGGTCACCAAAGTGAGCTTTGGAGACATATAGAAAAGCCCCGCCATAAAACCAACAATAAGGAGAGGTTCCCTGAATATGATATGGAAACTTGCAGCCACAGAGTTCTGGACCTCATTTACGTCATTTGACACACTCGAAAGTATATCCCCTTTCCTCTGGTCATGAAAATAACCGATATGCAATTTGGTAATCACATTGAAAAGATCCCTGCGTATCCCCTTCATGATGTGGGTCTTCATATTTACCAAGATCTTTTGGGACCAGAACCTTGTAAGATTCGAAAGGAACGATGCAGCAATAAGTATGAAGCATACGAAAAGGAGCCCCGCCAAAACGCTCTTGTCGCCGATAATCTTTACCAGATAATACTCAAAAAGAGAATAGAAATAGTCGACAGTAAAGGCAAACTCTGGCAGAGGAGCAATTTGGGCCACAGTATCTGCATCAAACAGGACAGTCAGAAGAGGATCTATAAGGGCATAATTGACCACTCCGAAGATTACAGAGAAAATGGACAGGATTAAATACCCCGGCCAGAATCTGCGGTAAGGTTTCGCATATGCCAACAATCTTTTGAATGTCTTCATCCTACTTATCCTCTTTTACAGTTTCAAACTCCACATACTCGCCCATATCCTTCTCCACTACCTTCTCCTTTTCCATAGGGGCAGAGACGAACACTTCCCCTTCTTTTTTGGTCTCATATTGCTCATATTCTGAAGTATATGATTGCGATTCAGCCCTTTTTCTGACTCTACGCAACATTATGGCCAGCAGTAGTCTGATAACTGCTGATGCCATCATAAATATCAAAAAGCATATAAACAAAAATGCCAACATATATCTATTCTATCTTTTCTTCATTGACCCTGTCTGTAAATTCAAAACCATATCTTTCCCCTCAACAGTAGTCACTACCACATCTTTTCCAGTAAGCCTTTCTATCTTTGTATCAGCTGACAACTTTCTCTTTTTAGTAAAATCTGCAACAGGTGTACCATTTTCATTACAAATCAAAGTCTGGTATCCCGATCTTATCACCCAACATCTCACCCCTTCAACCTCCAGCAACTCAGGAAGCCCCTTTATCTTCTCTCCCATCAGTACAGGAGCCCAGGAATCGACCACCTTGCCGGAGATATCATACATCCCGATGGTATTGTCAGTATTGAGTACTACCACTGTATACTCCTTGTCCTTGTTCAAATCATAGACAGCAGGCCCAAGAAGTACACTTTTAGGGAGGGTCACCGGAAATGGCTTTACCCACCTGCCCAGCCTGTCCAGCATATACAACTTGTCCCCCGAGCAGAATACCATCTGCAACTTGTTATTTTTAAAATGGTCTACCTGCGCTACATTACCGCACACTTTGCCATCAAATGGGATAGTCCACACACCTTTGCGGTTCTCATCCAGAAGCCTCAACTTATTGTCCAACTGCTGAAGATAATTCTTCTTCCCGTTAACAAAATTCTTCACCTCAAACGGACCATTCGGCACCTCCACAACAGTCTCGTCATACACAGCCTCATTTCCGGCTGTTTCAACCTTGGCCACAGGTGGCTGGGGCTGCACCAATAGATTGTCCGCATACCATCTGAACTCAGGGACAATATCTTCACCCTTTCCTGAAACTGTAAATGTAAAGTAGTTGAAGTTATAATTGCCCATACCCTTCACTATTGGGGCACTATACTCCTCCTTGAATGCCCTGGCAATAGTATCTGCACTCTTGGACATATTTATGACACCTGATATGACACCACTCCCCTTGCATATTGGTGCTGCGGGGGTCTGTTCCAGATACATTTTAAGAGAAAAATACAACTCATTCTGATACTGCTCACTGAGCTGCTCCACAAAATCATGCTCACCTATAACTGCCCAATCGTCTATAACGGAGAGTCCCTCCTCATTTGGAACACTGAAAAATTTGCCCAAAAGCGTTGTAACATATCCGTTCATCAATTTTATATCATTGGGCTCCTTGAGTCTTAGCATCAAAATCTTTTTTGACACCTTGCCATCAGGAACCGAAGCTACGGCCATCTCCTGGACACCCAAAGATTTGAACCATGCCTCTGGGGTTGTGGTCTGACCTATCTTTTTACCCGCTATGGCATTAAGGTACATATAGTCATTTATCTTCTTCACCGCCTCCAGATATCCTTTGTATGAAGATATATATGCATCAAGATTTGATACAGGGATGGTGATCACATACTCAGTATTATGTGGCAAAATTGAAAATATTTTTGAGACACCACCTTTTTGGGACAAGAAGATATTGGAGAAATTTGCCTCATCCTTCACATTGTAATGGATACCCGAACCATCAACAGACACATCTGCAAAGTCAAGTGCGAAAGTACTCCATGATGCGAAAGAGGAGAAGAATGGTGCCAACCGCAAATACTCATAATTCACAGCACCCGAGAAAAACTTACCGATATTCTGATGGTTCACATGTAGAACAGCTTTCCCGTGGACACGATTTGATCCTTTCTGGTACAAAGGGTTGTCATTAATGGAGACCCCACTGTCCAGGTGCCTGATAGCAGACTCTACCAGAACATGGGAAGGGCTGACAATAAGAAAATTGCCATATATTGTATAACTTATGGCCGGTATTACAGATTTACTTATAGTGACACCACTATACTTCTTGTTTATTACACCCGATGTATAGTTTGAGAGCAACTTTCTCAATGCTTCCCGCTCCTCCTGATCCTCTACAGAGACCACCAGCAGCGGAGCTATCGTATTTTTGGCAGGATAATGGACAGAGATTATTGCACCCTGATTCTTGAAATCGTCTGAACAGATTCCTATGAACTCTTTCAATTGACTCTTTGGTCCAATGAAAGAGGACAACTGCGAATCTTCTGCCAAATACAAATCCCTTATCTGGCCAAAAGATGAAAAATCGTATATCAGTATGGCATCCGCCGGAACAGCTGCTATTGCGCCTCCCCTTACCGGCATTTCACTCTCCTGTCTCTCTCCAGATGAAAAGAGCTTGTAAAAGCCAAGGCCTATCCCCCCTAAAAGAATGAGAGCCAGCACTGTGCAAGTTATCACGATTTTTCTGTTCATACTACACGCAGTTTAACTCGCAAAGTTAAAAATTTTTATCATCTACGTACAAAAAAATAGAGGTGACCAAAAATTGATCACCTCTTGTGAGTCATCAGCTCCTAAACAAGGTCACACCTGACCAGTTCGGGCATCTGTACTATTTCTCCTCTGCAGGGAACACTTTAAGCAACTCAACCTCAAAAATCAAAGTTGAATTTGCAGGGATATTGCCATAACCACGTGAACCATAACCAAGTTCAGATGGGATGAAAAGCTCAATCTTACCACCCTCCTGTACATATGTCAGACCCTCTGACCAACCTTTGATAACAGCATTCAAAGGGAATTTTGCAGTTTCGCCTCTATCATAAGAAGAGTCAAATACTGTACCGTCAAGAAGAGTACCTTTATAGTGAACCTCCACTGTATCCTGAGGTTGAGGAACTACGCCGGCACCCTGCTCAATAATTTTATACTGAAGTCCAGACTCTACTGCTACAACACCATTTTTCTCTTTATTTTTAGCCAGGAACTCTGCACCCTCCTGCTGATTCAATTCTGATACAGCATTCATTCTTTGCATAAGATGGTTCTGGATCACCTGCATGATTTCATTTTCAGGAATCTCAAGTTCCTCACCTTTCATCATATCATTAAGACCCTTCTTCATTTCGCATTTATTGAGTTCACCGAAATCAGAGCTTTTGATCATACCGCCAAAGTAAGCGCCCAAAGCATAGCTTACAGAGTCAACCTTTGCAGATGTGGTACCAGGCACACGCTCTCCGGCATTGAATTTACAAGAAGAGAACATTAATGTTCCCAAAAGGCACAAAGCCACGAACAATTTTACAGTTTTCATTTTTATATCTATTAACGTTATTTTTTCTTTTTCTGTTTAGTACTGATCACCTTTGGAGTAGTCAACATAATGGCAAGCACACCACAAATTGCCGATGCAAAAGAGGTGACCAAAATAGCGGCCTTGCCTATATTGATGTGCACAGGATCTGTAAATGCCAGGTTATCGACGAAAATTGACATTGTAAATCCTATTCCGGCCACCATACCCATTGCAAAAACCTGCTTCCATGGGATGCCTGCAGGCAATTCGGCCAGACGTGTCTTAACTGCCAGAAAGCTGAAAAGTGTGATACCGACAGGTTTTCCCAGAAGCAGTCCAAAAAACACACCTGGAACTATTGCCGGCATCGGAGACATCGCAAGAACGCTACCATCCAGAGCCACACCTGCATTGGCAAGTGCAAAAAGGGGAATGATCAAAAAGTGAGAAATGGGATGGAGTGCAGACTCAAACCTGTGCATTAGGGGATTGATTGAATCCACCTCTTCATTTATATCGTGAATCACCTCCATTTGCTTGGGGTTTGCAAGCACCTCTATCTCACTGTTTCCATTTTCCTTGAATTTTTCCAGAAGATGTTTGACCTTAACGAAAAATCTCACCTCATTGATAGTGGTCTTGGATGGAATGGTAATGGCCAGAAGGACACCTGCGATAGTGGCATGGATACCCGAGCGGAAAACAAAATACCAAAGCAAAAGACCAAAGATCATGTATACATAAGGGGAATTCACCTTCATCTTATTGAATAGCAGAAGAATGATGAACACTACCAGAGCCAGCCCCATATATACGAAACTCAACTCATGGCTCGGATAGAAAAGGGCAAGAACAATAATTGCGCCCAAGTCATCTACGATTGCCAAAGCCAAAAGGAAGATCTTAAGTGCAGATGGGCACCTTTTGCCAAGGATAGATATAACACCTACTGCAAACGCTATATCTGTTGCCATTGGAATACCCCATCCGTTTGATGTAGGGGTACCATAGTTGAAGAGGGCATATAGTGCAGCAGGGACAACCATTCCTCCCAATGCTGCAAATATTGGTAATGTCGCCTTCTTTACCGAAGACAGCTCACCCACCAACATTTCACGTTTGATTTCCAATCCCACCACAAAGAAGAAAATGGCCATAAGAGCATCATTGATCCAATGCATTATTGACATCTCTATCTTGAAATTTCCTATAGAGATACCGGCTTCCACATGCCATAATTCCTGAATGTGCTGAAGAGCGGGGATATTCGCCACTAAGAGTGCAATTATCGTACAAATCAAAAGAACCAGGCCACCTGATGTCTGGCTCTCCAGGAACGAATGAAGCATACCTCTCGCCTTAGAGTGCTTTTGGGGGGTCAACAAATCTGTATTTTCTGCCATATGTCAATTAAATTTTTACAAAGATATCATTTTTCTTGATTCTTCACCCACCTTGCCACCTGGATGGACCCTGGCAAAATCCTCAGCACCGAAACCGCTCATCTTCTCCAAAGCGATAGCGAGCGCATCGCCCATCACCAAGTGGACAGTAGTACTCACAGTAGGGGCCAAATTGCAGCAACATGCCTCTTCTGAAACAGGAGCGTACAATGTATAATCGGCATGTCTCGCAAGGAAGGACTCCTTATTGGACAGTATGGCTACCACAGGAACTCCTATCTTTTTTATGCTAAGTAACAGATTCTGCACCTCGACTGTATCACCGCTTTTTGACAAAATGATCACCACATCATCTTCTGAGACCATACCCAGATCACCATGCAATGCATCAGCTGCATGAAGATACTGTGCCCTGGTCCCTGTAGAGTTCATTGTAGCAACTATTTTATTGGCAATGATCCCACTTTTTCCCATACCTGCTACGATCACTCTACCCTTTATACCATGTATCAACTCTACAACCTGAGAAAAATTCTCATCAATTGCTTCAGAAAGTTTTCTCACCGCTTCTGCTTCTTTTGCAACCACTTCCAAGGCTATCTCTCTCAGATTTTCTATATTTTTCGCCATACAAGTAAAATAATTTTACCGTTTATTAATTTTTTTTGGTTAATTTAGAGGGCACAAAGGTAATAAATATATGGAGATAACTTCTGCTGAATTGCAAATTAAGTTAAAAGAGTTTTTTGGTTTTGACTCTTTTAAAAGGGAACAAGAAGAAATTATAAAACACCTCATTGGAGGCAACGACACATTTGTGCTCATGCCTACGGGAGGAGGCAAATCGCTTTGCTACCAACTCCCTGCCCTGGTAATGGAGGGGACTGCCATTGTCATATCACCTTTGATTGCCCTGATGAAAAACCAGGTAGATGCCATCAGGGGCTTTGTTGCGAACAAAAACAAGGAGGGAATAGCACATTTCCTGAACTCTTCCCTCAATAAGACCCAAATCCAGGAAGTCAAAGAGGATCTTCTGTCAGGAGCCACCAAACTTCTTTACGTGGCGCCTGAATCCCTTACCAAAGAGGAAAATATCCAGCTGCTCAAGCAGATCAAAATATCTTTCTATGCCATAGACGAGGCTCACTGTATCTCAGAATGGGGACACGACTTCCGTCCTGAATACAGAAAAATAAGGAGCATTGTGGAGGACATCGGGGTAGCTCCCATCATCGCATTGACAGCTACCGCTACACCTAAAGTCCAGGCTGATATCCAGAAGAACCTCTCCATGTCCCATGCAAAAGTCTTCAAAGACTCCTTCAACAGAAAGAACCTTTACTACGAAGTCAGGGACAAGACCAATGTCAAGAAAGAGATCATCAAATTCATAAGGGACAACAGAGGCAAATCGGGTATCATCTACTGCCTTAGCAGAAAGAAGGTGGAGGATATAGCCGAATTCCTCAATGTCAACGGCATCAAGGCAAGACCTTATCACGCCGGCATGGATGCAGCCACCAGAGCCAAGAACCAGGATGCATTCCTTATGGAAGAGGTGGACGTTATAGTGGCCACCATCGCCTTCGGTATGGGTATCGACAAACCCGATGTAAGATTTGTTATACACTACGACATTCCCAAATCGCTGGAGGGTTACTACCAGGAGACAGGCAGGGCCGGCAGGGACGGAAAAGAGGGACAATGTATCTCCTTCTACAGCTACAAGGACATACAGAAGCTTGAAAAATTCATGCAAGGAAAACCGCTCGCCGAACAGGAGATAGGCAAACAGCTCCTCCTCGAAACAGTATCCTATGCAGAATCCAACAGGTGCCGGCGCAAGATAATCCTCAACTATTTCGGGGAAGAGTTCCAGGAGGAGAACTGCGGATGCTGCGACAACTGTCTGCATCCTAAAAAGCTGTTTGATGGACAGGAAGAGCTCCTTACTGTGATTGAGCTGATCAACTCCATGAAAGAGCGCTTCAAAGCGGAACACCTGGCCAATATTCTGGGAGGAGTAACCAATTCCATCATCAAATCCTATGAGCACCACAAACATGAACTGTTCGGATTCGGCAAGGACAAAGGTGCCCGTTTCTGGCTTGCAGTCATTCGCCAGGGCCTCGTCATGCACCTGCTGGACAAGGACATAGAACAATACGGCCTTATATTTGTCACAAAACAGGGAGAGGAGTTCTTCAACAACCCTTATACCATAATGTTGGCAGAAGACAGGGAGTTCACAGATGGAGACGACGACGATGAGGATGATGATATTGTAATCGGGAACAACAAAAACGCCCAGGGTGGCGGTGCTGACCCAGTCCTTTTCGCCATGCTGAAAGATGTAAGGCACTCTCTATCCAAGAGACTGAACCTTCCCCCTTTCGTAATATTTACAGACCCCTCACTTGAAGACATGTCACTCAACTACCCTATCACAGTTGAAGAATTAAAAAATTGTCAAGGTGTCGGTGAAGGCAAGGCCAAAAAATATGGAAAGGAATTTCTGGCACTTATTGCCAAATATGTAGAGGAAAACGATATTGACAGACCTACCGACTTCGTCATCAAATCTGTAGTCAACAAGTCTGCAAACAAAGTATACATAATTCAGAATATCGACAGGAAAATACCATTGGAAGACATCGCTGATGCCAAGAATATGGATTTGATGGACCTTATAGCCGAGATAGAGGCCATTGTACACTCTGGAACCAAGATTAACATCGACTATTATCTCCGCCAAACTATAGATGATGACAAGATTGATGACATCTACGAATACTTCCGCTACGACGCCTCATCAGACTCGGTAATAGAGGCGATGAAGGAGCTTGGACGTGACTATTCTGAGGAGGAGGTGCGCCTTGTCCGCATCAAATTCATGTCCGAACTGGCTAACTGATACAGTCATGCCCGACTCAGTTCGGGCATCTATCTTTTAAAATAGGAAATCTGTTTTTTGGCATACCTGCGCGAATTGCGTTTGATCAGTTCGCGAGCGGTATCGAGCGAATGCTTTCCATCGAAATAATCGAAAATCTCCTTATACCCCACCGTCTGCAAAGCCGGCATATTGCGATATTGCTGCAGGCTCTCCACCTCTGCCACCAGCCCGGCATCAAACATCATATCCACCCTCCTGTTAATCCTGTCATAAAGCTCCTCACGGGGCATCGAGAGAACTATCCTGTTGATTTTGAAAGGGCGCTCCTTGGCTTTGTTTGTCTTGAATGAGGAAAATTTGCGTCCCGTCATCAGACAAACCTCAAGAGCCCTGACCACCCTCTGCCTGTTGGCAATATCCATCGAATGGTAAGACTCAGGATCGAGCTGTTTCAACTCCATCCGGAGGGACTCTATCCCCTCATTGTCAAGCCTATCCATCAAGCTGTTGCGCAGCTCTATGTCTGCTGGAGGGAAATCATCCAACCCATAGCAGAGGGCATCCACATAGAGCCCCGAGCCGCCCACCACCACCAGACGGTCGTGAGTCTTGAAAAGCTCGTTTATAACCTCGAGTGCCTCGAGCTCATACTTGCCTGCTGTATAATATTGGGATACCGAATGGGAGAAAATGAAATAGTGCTTCACCGCCTCCAATTGTTCAGGAGATGGTGGTGCTGTCCCTATCTTCATCTCCTTGAAAATCTGACGGGAATCGCATGAAATTATCGGAGAGCCATACTCTCTGGCAAGCCCTATACTGTAATCGGTCTTCCCCACTGCGGTGGGTCCGACAATCACCGTCAGTTCCTTTTCCATCCGCTAGTATTCGTCTGAATCTCCACCCTCATCTTCATCATATATCTCATCATCTTCCGAAGCCTCCGGTGAGAAACTTCCGAAATCATCGTATGCTGCCGAGAACTGATCCGGATTGGGCCCCTTCTCCACAAGCAGCCTCGGATATGACTCCTTGGGGAGATACTCTGCCTCAGAGACGAAAGTGAGGACTATATGCAGATTCTGCTGGATATTGTACACATACTGAAGTGATACCTCCCCCCTCTGAAGTGTTTTTTCGAGAGAGATATTATCCATGGAGCCGTCGCCCAAATCAAAGAGTCCATATTGATGCATCACCACTCCATCTTCATCCACACCTCTGAAGATAACCATCTGATCCGGAGCGAAGCCCAAATCGTTCTGCAGGAAGTCATGGAGCTTGTAAAGACTTGTCTCTGACTTTATATCGTACTCCCTCAAGAAAGATTTGTACTTGGGGAGTGAAGCTCTATATTTGTATACCATATCCAGTAGTTTTTCCAATTATAATTCTATAACCAAAGATACTATATTTTTTTAAAATACCCCCAAAAAACCTATATTTGTATTCTGAAATGGGAGCACAGATTCAGGATTCTTATAAGAGCATTTCAGCCCCCTCAGAAGGTATCTACAAAGACAAGGGGAGTAAATTTCTGGCATTCGCTTACCCGGTAGAAAGCGAGTCAGAGATCAAAGATATCCTATTTAAAATCAAGAAGGAATATTTCGACGCACGCCACCATTGCTATGCTTACAGACTGCGTCATGACTACTCCATTTGGAGGGCCAACGATGACGGAGAACCCTCATCATCTGCCGGCCGACCTATCCTCGGGCAAATCCTCTCCCAAGAACTCAGCGACATTCTGATAGTGGTGGTCCGCTACTTCGGCGGGATCAAACTCGGGGTACCGGGACTTATTCGAGCCTACAAGACAGCATCTGCAGACGCTCTTGCCAACAGTAACATCTGTGAGAAAATAGCCACAAGCGACTACTCCATCTCCTTCCCATACGAAAGGATGAACGACATAATGAAAGTACTGAAGGAGTTCGGACTTTACCCCCACCGCCAGGAGTTTGACAACATGTGCCTCATCGAAACGAAAGTGCGTTTGCGCGATGAGACGCGATTTGTAGAGACAATCTCCGACCACGCCCAGGTCACCAAACTTGAACAAACAATTAACACAATAGAAGAAAATGCCTAAAAGTCTTATTTCCATCCACGATTTCACCAAAGAGGAGATGCTTCACATCTTGGATGTGGCCAGAGAGTTTGAACAGAACAAAGTTCAGAACTTCCTCCACGACAAAGTTATCGCAACACTCTTCTTTGAGCCGTCGACCAGGACACGTCTCAGCTTCGAGACCGCATCCAACAGACTTGGCGCCCGCGTCATCGGTTTCTCCGATGCAGGCAACACCAGTGTCAGCAAGGGCGAGACCCTCAAGGACACCATAAAGATGGTATCCAACTATGTAGACCTTATAGTCATGCGACACCCTCTTGAAGGTGCTGCACGCTACGCATCAGAGGTGGCTTCTGTCCCTGTGATCAATGCAGGGGATGGTGCCAACCAGCACCCCACCCAGACCATGCTTGACCTATACACCATCCGTGAGACCCAAGGAAAACTCACAGACATCAGGATCAATATGGTGGGTGACCTCAAATATGGCCGCACTGTACACTCTCTTCTTCAGGCCATGTCGCACTTCAATCCCGACTTCACTTTCACAGCCCCTGACGAGCTGATGATGCCACAGGAATACAAGGACTTCCTCGACGCAAAAGGGATACCATACCGTGAGACCAGAGATCTTGAGAGCAATCTCAATGACTGCGACATCCTCTATATGACCCGCGTACAGCAGGAGAGATTTACCGACCCCATGGAGTATGAAAAGGTGAAAAACACCTATAACCTCACAGCATCAATGCTCATTGATGCCAAAGAGAACATGAAAATCCTCCACCCCCTTCCAAGAGTTACAGAGATTGCCCAGGATGTGGATGACACCCCTCACGCGTACTATTTCAAACAAGCTGAAAACGGCGTGTACGTAAGGATGGCCATTATCGCTTATCTATTGGGATACAAATAATTAACAGGCAATAAAAATACAGACATATATGGAAACAGCTGGAAAAGAATTGAAAGTGAGTGCCATCAAGAACGGCACCGTACTGGACCACGTCCCAGCCAACAAACTATTCGAGGTAATCACCATCCTCGGCCTTAAGGATTGTCCCAACCAGGTCACTTTCGGGATGAATCTGGACAGCAAACTTCTTGGGAAAAAGGCCATCATCAAGATAGCGGACAGATTCTTCGAAGAGACAGAAATCAACAAAGTGGCACTTGTGGCACCCGATGCCAAGATCAATATCATAAAAGATTTTGAGGTAGTGGAGAAAAAAGTACTCAAGGTTCCGGAGCAGATTATCGGCATAGTAAAATGCGCAAATCCCAAATGCGTCACCAACCATCAGCCTATAGCCACCAAATTTGAAACTACATTCGAAAAAGGCGAGCTTAAGCTCCACTGCCACTACTGCGAAAAGAACACCAGTTCTGAAAATTTAAAGATTATAAGAGAAAAATAAACTTTATATTCTGAATTATAATAAAAACTCTATCTTTGGGTTTTGCTAAAAACCAAAAAATTAAAAAATTATTAAAAACAGATACAATGAAAGCATACAACT
>JAZRHK010000150.1:0-13698 GCA_045644725.1 Candidatus Coprenecus sp.
GGCACCCCTTATTTCCATCTCGGGAAATGAGAGAAGTGGTATAATGGAAGTGTAGTCCAGAGAATTTTCTATAAAAGGTCTTTCAGAGTCATTTGTAAAGAACTCTGCTTTTAAGGTAGGATGAAGAAGAAGACCAAATCCGTATGAATCAATATATCTCTCGGCAAATCTGTTTGCAACAGCCTTGCCTGCCCGTAATGTCTTTATATACATTACGGGGGTAGCTGATACTTTTTCCACTTGATCGGGGATATAATATTCTTCCAGCGCCCTGATAAGTGTACTGTCAGGGCGGCAGTAGAAGCCCTTTTTGCCGTATGGAGATACTATTATGTTCATTATTTTTTGCCCAAATGGATCTCTGTCAGAACTTTCTTGGTGTCTAGTGTGAAATCTCCGTTCATCATCCAGGAGTAGTAGCTTGGTTCTTTGGCCAGAACATCTTTTACAGGTACCCCTCTATGCTTTCCGAAGTTGAATACGGGGATATCTTTGTCATTGTATACTATTCTGCCGGCATAATCTACGTTTTTGTTCTTGGTGGAGAACTCTGAAAGGAATGCAATATCGTTCTGAAGATCTGGATATTTGTCAAGCTGTGCTTTAAGAATCTCGTATGTTGCCAATGTGTCAGCCTCAGCAGAGTGTGCGTTTTCCAAATCCTTTTTGCAGTAGAATTTGTATGCAGCACTCAATGTTCTCTGCTCCATCTTGTGGAATATGGTCTGCACATCAACAAGCTTTCTTTTTCTGAAGTCAAAATCGGTAATCTCTGCCCTGAGAAACTCCTCTGCCAATAATGGAATATCAAATTTGGTGGAGTTGTACCCGGCAATATCACACCCGGCCATCCATTGTGCCAAAGATTTGGCTATTTGTTTGAATGTGGGGCAGTCCTTGACATCCTCATTTGAGATGCCGTGTACAGCTTGCGCTTCTGGTGATATAGGAATTGTCGGATTTATTCTGCGTGTCTTTATCTCCTGATCACCATTGGGAAAGACCTTTACAGCGCATATCTCCACTATCCTGTCTGTGGCTACGTTTAAACCGGTACTCTCGATATCGAAGAACAATATCGGATTCTTAAGATTCAGTTCCATAAATAATGCCCTCGATTATGATGGGATACGGATAGGCATGAGCAATGAGCAAATAACCTCTTCGGGATCTGTCTCTCCGGCTGCAAGGATCAACCCTGCACGTGTCGGGTCTGACAATTCGATTGATACCTCTTCATAAGGAAGGTTGTTGAGTATTTCAATCAGGAATGTTGACTTGAAGCCTATATGCATATCATCACCCTCATATGTGCAGTCAAGTGTCTCGTGTGCAGACATTGAGAAATTGGTGTCTGATGCTGAGATTACAAGTTTGTTGAAAGAGAGGGACAGTTTGATGTGTGAGGTTGACTGATTCGAGCACACTGCAACTCTCTTGACAGAATTCAGAAGAGATACTCTGCTTATAATCAACTTATTTGGGTTGTTTTTTGGTATTACTGACCGGTAAGCAGGATAAGTGCCTTCCTGGAGTCTGCAGATAAGGATATTGCCGTCGAATTCAAAATATGCATTTTTCATATCGAAGGTAACCTTGACAAGGTCCTCACTCTTGCCCAGCAAAGTGCGAAGGATTGCAGCCGGTTTTTTGGGCAGGATGAAAGAGCACTTTTCTGCAGCTCTTACATCATTGCGTGTGTAATATACCAATTTATGGGAGTCTGTAGCCACAAGAGTAGTGCCTTCAGGGGTCATGTCGAAAAATATGCCGTTCATTACAGGTCTCAATTCATCCTCTGCTGTAGCATAGATGGTGTTGTTGATGCCTGAAAGAAGAATGTCTGATGGATAAGAGACTGATATCGCCATATCGCCCAGAACAGGGAGTGTCGGGTAGTCGTCTGCAGGGAAGAATGGAATCTTCGATGCACCACTCATCCAACTTATATTCAAAATCTCTTCGTTTGATTCTGTGCTGAATTGGAGTGGGAGATCTGGAAATTCTTTAAGTGAATCTGTCAGAAGCTTAGCGGGAACTGCAATTTCCCCCTCTTCCTGAACATCCTCAATCGCAATTGAAGTTTTAAGTGTCATCTCAAGGTCCGAAGCTGTCACCTCCAATGTGTTGCCGGACAATACGAATAGGAAATTGTCTAGGATAGGTAGGGTGTTTCGGTTGGAGATTACTCTTGATACGGATAGTAGACCGTGCAAAAGTTCTGAACTTGATACTGTGAATTTCATACTTATGTAGTTATAATGTTGCCAATTTTTATGTCAATGCAAATGTAAACAAAATTTGGCATATATTTTGATTTATGTGAGCAAAGTTATTTAACAATATCGAATGTTTATGAAAAGATTTTTATTGGTAGCGTTGAGCGCAATTCTGTTAGGTGGAGCTACATCATTTCTAGTTGTTAAAAGTATGCTGGGAGGTGAGAAAAGTGCCACATATGTCTATTCTGAGGAGATTCCGCAGGTGAAGAATGTCAAATTTTCAGGAGAATACCCGGACTTTACTTATGCAGCAGAGACATCTGTGCAGGCTGTGGTATTTGTGAAGGTGGTGAAGAGGTCTGAAGGTAATCAGGTGCCCCCTTCGATATTTGACTATTTCTTCGGATTTGGGGGTGGACAGTCAATGCCCCGCGAGCAGGTTGGTAGCGGCTCCGGTGTCATAATTACCCCTGATGGTTATATTGTAACCAATAATCATGTGGTGGCAGGCGCGTCGGAGATAGAGGTGACAATGGACAATAACAGGACTTTCAAGGCTGAGCTTATCGGTACAGATCCTGCAACAGATGTGGCATTGCTGAAGGTGGATGCTGAGAATTTGCCAACAATCCCTTACGGAGACTCTGACAAACTCCGTCTGGGTGAGTGGGTGCTGGCAATAGGTAGCCCATATGGTCTGAATTCCACAATTACTGCAGGTATTGTAAGTGCCAAGGGGCGTTCAATGGCCAATAATGGTGAATTCAAAGTGGAATCGTTCATTCAGACAGATGCCGCTGTGAATCCCGGAAATAGCGGTGGTGCGCTGGTAAATATCAGAGGAGAGCTGGTAGGGATAAACACCGCTATTATTTCAAATACCGGTTCTTATGCAGGTTATTCATTTGCCGTACCTGTGAATATCGTGAGAAAAATCGTGGCAGACCTTATGGATTTTGGGAAGGTGCAGAGGGCAATGTTGGGAATCTCAATGCAGGATATTACAGATGCGCTCAAGAAAGAGAAGGAGCTGACAACCCTGGATGGTGTCTATGTGGCAGAGGTAGTTAAAGGTGGTGCGGCTGACAAAGCTGGGGTGAAGGCAGGAGATGTCCTTGTCTCGATTGAAGGGGAGCCTGTAAAGAAAGGATCTTCTGTTCAAGAAAAGATCAACAGGTATAGGCCGGGTGACAAAGTTTCGCTCGTGGTTCTGAGAAATGGGAAGGAAATCAAATTGGAGGCGACTCTAATAGGTAAGGACGCACAGGATATGGGGACAATCTCATCACAGGATAAGATAAATCTCTTCGGTGCGGAACTGATCCCGGCTCCTAAGGAACAATTGGAGAAACTTGGTCTTAAATCAGGTGTTCAAGTCGCATCCATCGAGAAGGGGAAAATGAGGGAAGCTGGTATAAAACAGAACTTTATAATCACCTTTGTAAACAATACAATGGTGGCGAGTCCTGCAGATGTGGCAGCTATTGTGAAGAAGGCCAAGAGGTCTGTTCTCGTGGAGGGCGTCTATCCCGACGGATCTGTCTTCTACTATGCTATAGGGCTATAGCCTGATTAGCTAAAAATATATTTCTCAAAATACTTTAGTTGCAAAGGTTGCATATTAAAAAAATGCTATCTTTGCAACTTATTTGTATACAATGAGACAGTTAAAAATAACCAAATCAATTACTAACAGAGAGAGCGCATCTCTGGACAAGTATCTACAAGAGATAGGTAGAGAGGAACTTATTACTGTAGAAGATGAAGTGGAATTGGCCCAAAGGATCCGAAAAGGTGATCAGGAGGCACTTGAGAAACTGACAAGGGCAAACCTCCGTTTCGTGGTTTCTGTGGCAAAACAGTATCAGAATCAGGGTCTCAGCTTGCCTGACCTTATTAATGAAGGTAACCTTGGACTTATAAAGGCGGCTGAAAAATTTGATGAGACACGCGGTTTCAAATTCATCTCTTATGCAGTATGGTGGATTCGCCAGTCGATTCTCCAGGCCCTTGCCGAGCAGTCAAGGATCGTGAGACTACCATTGAATCAGGTCGGTTCCCTCAATAAGATCAACAAAGCACTGAACAAATTCGAACAGGAGAATGAGCGTATGCCATCTCCAGATGAGCTGGCTGAAATTCTTGATATTCCAAGGGAGAAAATTGCTGATACATTGAGAGTGTCCGGCAGACACGTCTCTGTGGACGCTCCATTTGTGGATGGCGAGGACAATAGCCTTTTGGATGTACTGGTGAACAATGACTCTCCAAATGCAGATAGAGGTCTTGTAAATGAATCACTTAATAAGGAGATTGAAAGGGCTCTTTCTACCCTTACAGAGAGGGAGAGGGATATTGTGAAAGATTTCTTCGGTATCGGTACTTCAGAAATGACACTTGAAGAGATAGGGGAGAAGTTCGGGCTTACCCGTGAAAGGGTGCGTCAGATCAAGGAGAAGGCTATCCGCCGTCTAAGACACAGCAATCGTAGCAAACTTCTCAAAAGCTATTTAGGCTAGAAATATTAATAAATCAAAATATGAAAAAATCTTTATTGACAATCGTTGGAGCAATTGCAATTCTTATGACTTACAGTTGTGAATCAAATCCACTACTAAAAGAGTGGGATACCCCATTTGGCATACCTCCATTTGAGGAGGTGCGTCCTGAGCACTATATGCCTGCTTTCCTTAAAGCTATGGATGAGCACAAGGCTGAAATCGATGCTATTGTAAACTGCAAGGAGGAGCCAAATTTTGAAAACACCATCCTTCCATATGACAAGGCCGGCAGCCTGTATTCAAAAGTGGCAGTAGTCTTCTCAAGCGAGAGTGGTGTCAATTCAAGCGATGCCATTATGGCTATCTCCAGAGAGCTTTCTCCTATTCAGAGTGCACACTTCAGTGAAATATCCCTCAATGATGCCCTCTTCCAAAGAATAAAAGCTGTCTATGACAAGAGAGAGAGCCTGGGTCTTGACAAAGATCAGTTGAGACTTGTGGAGGAGATCTATAAAGGCTTTGAGCGTTCTGGTGCTAACCTTCCTGAGGACAAGAAAGCTGAGCTTAAAGAGGTTAACGCTGAGATTTCAGCACTACAGCTGGAGTTCGGCCAAAACCTTCTCAAAGAGACCGCTGCATATAAATTGGTCATTGAAGATGAAAAGGACCTTTCAGGTCTTTCAGAGGCCCAGATTGCTGAGGCTGCATCAAGAGCAAAAGCTGCAGGTATGGAGGGCAAATGGATTTTCGGTCTTGATAATCCAAGCATTATGCCTTTCCTTCAAAATGCTGACAATGCTGAACTCAGGGAGCAGATGATGAATGCTTACCTTATGAGAGGCAACAACAATAATGAGAATGACAGCAAGGCTACTATTGCAAAACTGGTAGAACTTCGCCTCAAGAAAGCCCAGATTATGGGTTGTAAAAACTATGCTGAGTATGCACTTGATACCCGCATGGCCAAAACTGAAGAGGCAGTATTCAATCTATTGGACCAGATCTGGGCTCCAGCTATCAAAGCTGCTAAGAATGAGCTTAAGGATATGACCAAGATTGCCAGAAAAGAGGGTGTGAAAGGTGAGCTTAAGGCTTCTGACTGGAGATACTATTTTGAAAAGGCTAAAGTAAGCAAGTTCAATCTGACTGAGGATGAACTCAGACCATACTTCAAACTGGAGAATGTACGTGAAGGTATCTTCTATGTGGCAAACCAGTTGTACGGTATCACTTTTACACAGCTTGAAAATGTTCCACTTCCTCATCCTGAGGCAGTTGCGTTTGAGTGTAAAGAGGCTGACGGTACACATCTTGGTGTAATCTTCTTCGATATGTTTGCCCGTCCTGGCCAGAAGAGAGGTGGCGCATGGTGCGGTGGCTTCCGTGAGCAGGTATATGAGAATGGCCAGAGAGTGGCTCCACTTGTAACTGTAGTAGGCAACTTCACCCGTCCTGTAGGTGACCAGCCTGCACTTTTGAGCCCTGATGAGGTAGAGACATATTTCCACGAGTGCGGCCATGCCCTCCAGTCACTTCTTCAGGATGTGAAATATGATGGTCTGACAGGTATCACCCGTGACTTTGTGGAGCTCCCTTCACAGATTATGGAGCACTGGGCATTTGAACCTCAGGTACTTAATGTATATGCAAAACACTATCAGACAGGCGAAGTAATCCCTTCTGAGTTGGTAGAGAAACTTGACAAGTCTGGCAAATACGGTCAGGGCTTTGCTACAGTAGAGTATCTTGCAGCTTCATATCTTGATATGGACTATCACGTTCTTACAGAGATTCCTGAAAATCTTGACCTTGTAGCATTTGAAGCAAAAGTGCTAGGTGACAGAGGAATCCTTTCACAGATCCCTCCAAGATACAGAACTACCTACTTTAACCACACTTTCGGTGGCGGATATACTGCAGGTTACTACAGCTATATCTGGGCAGAGGTTCTCGATGCTGATGCATATCAGGCATTTGTAGAGACCGGTGACATTTTCAATAAAGAGGTGGCATCAAAATTCAGATATGAGGTTCTGGCCAGAGCAGGTGAGGATGAGGCTATGACACTTTATGTGAACTTCAGAGGCCAGCAACCTGGAATTCAAGCACTATTGAACAACAGAGGTCTATAATATAAGATATGGCAAACTTTTGGTCTGCACTGGAAAATGGAATAACCGCAGTAAGTGATTTTATCTGCGGTTATCCTCTTTTTACACTCCTGGTAGGAGGTGGTTTGTTCTTTTTGTTCTACTCAGGCTTTGTCCCATTGAGATATTATGGAAAAGCTATCAAATCCCTAAGGGCCAAGGATGATAAAGCTGATGGCCAGATCAGTTCATTTGAGGCACTTGCAAGTGCCATTGCTGCTACTGTAGGTATGGGTAATATCGCAGGTGTGGCTATTGCACTCTCTATCGGTGGTCCCGGTGCCATTTTCTGGATGTGGGTAAGCTCCATCCTGGGTATGGCTACAAAATTCTTTGAAGGGACACTCTCTGTAATGTACAAAGGGAAGGATGATGCCGGCGAGGTGCAGGGTGGACCTATGTATATGATATTGTCTGGTCTTGGCCCAAAATGGAAACCAATGGCGGGTTTCTTTTCTATTTTCGGTCTGATAGGTACACTATGTATCATGCAGTCAAACCAGTTTACAGAGGCTATTACCACCATCTTCTTTACACCTGAGCAGAATACAGTAACCCTAAGGTTTATCATTGGCGTAATTATTTGTGTGATTGTAGCTTGTGTGATTCTGGGCGGTATCAAGAGGATATCAAAAGTGGCAACAAAAGTGGTCCCAGCCATGGTTGCCATGTATTTCCTTCTGGTCCTCTATATAATAATTACACATTTGGAAGCTGTTCCTGGTGTGTTTGGAGCAATCTTTACAGAAGCATTTACAGTTAAAGCTGGTGTAGGTGGCGGTATAGGAGCTTTGGCATCTATCGCGCTCATCGGTATCAGACGTGCTGCCCTTGTCAATGAGGCAGGTGTTGGTACTGCTTCAATGATGCACGGTGCATCCAAGAACAATGAGCCTGTAAGAGAGGGGCTTGTGGCTATGATAGGCCCATCTATCGACTCAGGCCTTGTATGTACACTTACCGCTATCGCCATTCTGATCCAGAGAGATGTGCTGGCATTGGGTAATGGTATAAGCGGTTCGATTGCAGGCCTTAGTGTGGCACTTCAGGCATTTGATGCTTCTATCCCTGGTGTGGGCAAGTACTTGCTCCTGGCTATGCTCTTCTTCTTCGCATTCTCAACCATGTTCTCATATTCGTACTATGGCCAGAAGTGTACAGGGTTCCTTTTCGGTGCAAAATATTCAAAATATTACAATATCTTCTTCCTAGTTATGCTTGTGGTAGCGGCTATGATTCCATTGAAGGCTGCAGTCGGTCTTATCGACATTGCGTATGCATTGATGGCATTCCCTACTATGATAACATTGTTTATCCTCTCACCTAAAGTTAAGGCTGAGATGAAGAAGTATTTCGCTAAAAAATAAATAGATGAATCAGGAAATTTTTATATCAGAAAGAGTAAAGGAGGCGGTAAAATCTCTATATGGAGCCTCTGCAGAGGGTATGCCTATTCAGATGCAGGCAACCAGAAAAGAGTTTGAAGGTGATGTGACAGCAGTAATGTTCCCATTGCTCAAGGTGAGCAAGAAATCACCTGAAGCTACAGGAGAAGAGGTGGGTGCCTGGCTAAAGGAGAATACCCCTGAAATAGAGTCATACAATGTGGTAAAGGGTTTCCTGAACATTAAAATATCCCAGGCATTCTGGAATAGTGTATTTGCCAATATTGCCTCTACCGAGGATTTTGGCCAGGGTGCACCTACCGGAAAGACCATCATGGTGGAGTATTCAAGTCCAAATACCAACAAGCCGCTCCACTTGGGACATATCAGAAACAATCTTCTGGGTTCATCTGTATCCAAACTCCTGGCTGCAAACGGTCACAATGTTATCAAGGTTAACCTTGTAAATGACCGTGGTATCCACATCTGCAAGTCTATGCTTGCGTGGCTCAAAAGGGGCAATGGTGAGACACCTGCCACTTCGGGCAAAAAGGGAGACCACCTGGTTGGTGACTACTATGTCCTTTTCAATAATATGTTGAAAGAGGAGTGTGAGAAGCTAGGCTGTGAAGATAAGGATGCCCCAATAATGAAAGAGGCGCAGGAGATGCTCTTCAAATGGGAGAGTGGTGACCAGGAGGTAGTGGAGCTTTGGAAAAAGATGAATGGCTGGGTGTATGAGGGCTTTGACGAGACATATAAGAGACTTGGTATAGAGTTCGACAAAATCTATTATGAGTCCCAAACTTATCTTTTCGGTAAAGCACTGGTGCAGAAAGGACTCGAGGCTGGTGTATTTGAGAAGATGGAGGATGGTTCTGTGTGGTGTGACCTGACAGCTGACGGTCTTGACAGAAAACTTCTTCTCCGTTCTGACGGCACATCTGTGTATATGACCCAGGATTTGGGTACAGCAGAGCAGAGATACTCAGAATTCAAACTTGATGAGATTATCTATGTAGTGGGTAATGAGCAGAATTATCACTTCCAGGTGTTGAAACTTATCCTCAAGAAACTAGGCTTTGACTGGTCTGATGCCATCTATCACCTGTCATACGGTATGGTGGAGCTCCCTGAGGGTAAAATGAAATCACGTGAAGGTACAGTAGTGGATGCTGATGATCTTCTTGACAAGATGTACAACACTGCCAAAGAGACCTCTCTCGAACTTGGCAAGATGGACGGAATGACTCAGGAAGAGCAGCATAAACTTTTCGAAATGCTCAGTCTGGGTGCATTGAAATACTTCATTATCAAAGTGGATCCTCGCAAGACAATGCTTTTTGACCCACGTGAGTCCATCGATTTCAACGGAAATACAGGTCCATTTATCCAGTATACCCACGCCCGTATCAAATCTATTCTCAGAAAAGCACAGGTGGCAGAATTGGCTGTAAACGGATTGGACGATCCATCAAAACTGCTTGATAAAGAGGTCAGCATTATCAAGATGCTCAATCTCTTCCCTGAGAAGATTAAAGAGGGTGGTGCAGCCCACTCTCCTGCAGTTGTTGCAAACTACGCATATGATTTGGCCAAGGAGTTCAATCAGTACTACCACGACGTATCTATCATGAGGGAAGAGGATGAGAAGGTGAGACTTTTCAGACTTGCCCTTATCGATGTGATAGCCAAAGTGCTTACTAAAGCAATGGGTATTTTGGGGATTGAACTTCCTGAAAGAATGTAATTTGCCGTGTCACCTTTCCTGCCTACCACCAAGAAAGAGGTCGAAGCCCTCGGTTGGGACTATATCGATGTGATATTGTTCTCCGGGGATGCTTATGTAGACCACCCCTCTTTTGGTACTGCTGTGATAGGGCGGATACTCGAATCTCACGGATATAGGGTGGCCATTGTTCCGCAGCCAAACTGGAGGGATGACCTGAGGGATTTCAAAAAACTTGGAAGACCCCGTCTTTTCTTCGGAGTGAACTCAGGTGCAATGGACTCGATGGTAAACCACTATACTGCCAATAAGAGACTCAGATCCGATGATGCATACACCCCTGATGGCAAAGCCTCATTTAGACCCGATTATGCAGTAAAGGTATATTCGAATATCCTAAAAGAGCTGTACCCTGATGTCCCGGTGGTCATAGGGGGGATTGAAGCATCCTTAAGGAGGGTTACACACTATGATTATTGGCAGGACAAACTTCTCCCATCCATACTTGTCGATTCAAAAGCAGATTATCTGATATACGGAATGGGGGAGAGGCCTGTTGTGGAGATGGCCAGAGCATTTGATGAGGGTGGAAGTGAATATCATATCAGGCAGATACCCCAGATAGGGTATGTAGTCCCCAAAGGGACAAACAAGAGTAGTGATGATACTATTCTCCTCAAATCGTATGAAGCTGCAGTCAAGTCCAAACTGACGTTTGTAGAGAATTTCAATATAATAGAGACAGAGGCCAACAAGCTGCACCAGAAAAGACTGGTGGAGCCTTGTGGAGATATGGAGGTGGTAATAAATCCTCCGTACCCTCCGGCTACTGAGGAGGAGATGGATTCTTTCTTTGACCTCCCATTTACCAAACTTCCGCATCCAAGATATAAGGGGAAGAGGATCCCTGCCTATGATATGATCAAATTCTCCATCAATATCCATCACGGATGTTTTGGAGGTTGCAGTTTCTGTACAATCGCCGCCCATCAGGGCAGATTTATACAAAGTAGGTCGGTTAACAATATTGTTAACGAGATTAACAAACTTGTTTTACATCCTGAATTTAAGGGTGTAATATCAGATGTAGGAGCCCCGACAGCCAATATGTACAAAATGAGGGGAAAGAACCCTGATTTGTGTGACAAGTGCAGCAGAAAGTCTTGTCTTTTCCCTAAAATGTGCCCAAATCTTAACCATTCGCATAAGGATGTGCTGGCTTTGTACAATGAAATATCCAAGGTCAGGGGGGTGAAGAATTTCTATATCGGCAGCGGTATAAGATACGACCTGTTTCTCGGGGAGAACGGTTATCTGGACGAGACATCAAAGCCATATCTCAAGGAGTTGGTCATAAAGCATACATCGGGCAGACTAAAAGTGGCACCCGAGCATACGGAGAGTCACGTTCTGCACTATATGTCAAAACCCCCTTTCAGACTCTTCTCTATTCTCAGACGGGAGTTTGACAGGATTATATCCAGAAATGGTCTGAAATATCAGCTGGTACCATATTTTATCTCGTCACATCCGGGGTGTAAGGATGAGGATATGATAAAATTGTCAAGGCATCCTGACCTCAAGGGGATATATATGGAGCAGGTTCAGGACTTTACCCCCACACCTATGACTGCATCATCAGCTATGTTTTATTCAGGTATGGATTTGAAAACGCTCAAACCTATTTTTGTGGAAAAAAATCAGGAGAATAAAAAGAGACAAAAATCTTATTTTTTTTCTCGGAGATAAGATAAAAAGCATTATTATTGCACCGAAAATAACATCTGAATTTAAACATGAGTAGAATAGCAGGAAAATCAGCATCTTCAATCAAGAGAGCAGTGGTAAGTTATGAGAATATGTCTGCAGAACTGCAGTCAGCATTCAAAGAGAAGTATCCCAAAGGATATGCCGATTACATGGGAGATATTTTCAAGGTGGACAAACCTGACGGTTCGTCTTTCTATGCTGTATCTGTAGAGATGCCTGGTGCAATTTATCTTGTGAAGATATCAGTGAGGGTCGATGATTATGAGGATGTTGAGAAAGATTTATTCAATGATGATCTAGGGGATGACGATGCAGCAGGTGATGGCACATTCCCTGAAGACGGCACAGATTCATCTGCTTTTGGCGACGATGATGACTCTAAAGAGGACTAATATAATCCCTTCAGTTTCAAGATTGCTGCATAAGCTCCCGGAAGCGCAGTTCCTTTTGATTTTAGCTTTCATCGTTGGGCTTGTTAGCGGCCTGGCAGCAGTTGCTCTCAAATGGTTAATAGAATTGGTAGGAGACTTTCTGATCGGTTGGTTTGATACCGCCACAGACAGTTTCCTATATTTGTTGTACCCCGGTCTGGGTATGCTCATAGCCATGCTTCTGGTGAAGTTTCTGGTTAAGGACAATATAGGACACGGTGTAACAAAGGTTCTGCTGGCAGTATCAAAGAACAATTCGAAAATTAAACCTCACAATACGTGGTCTTCACTCCTTACCAGTTCCATTACCATCGGATTTGGTGGTTCTGTGGGAGCCGAGGCCCCTATAGTCTATACAGGTGCGGCTATTGGTTCAAACATAGCCAGAGTGCTGGGCCTCTCTTACAAGCATATGACCATACTTCTGGGGTGTGGTGCAGCGGGGGCAGTAGCGGGAATCTTCAAGGCCCCTATGGCGGGTATCCTCTTTACATTGGAGATCCTTCTGTTCAACATCTCAATGACATCAATTCTCCCTCTTCTGATGTCAACTGTGACCGCTACAGCAGTTTCGTACCTCTTTTTGGGTAGGGATGTGGCCTTTTTGAGTACCATAGACCCGTTTGTGATGATAAACATCCCATATTATCTGATATTGGGCGTTTTCTGCGGTTTTGTCTCACTCTATTTCACAAGAACTACATTGACTTTGGAAGATAAGATAAAAAGCATAGCAAACCCTTATAAAAGGTGGGCTTTCAGTGCTTTGATGCTTGGTCTTCTTATCTACATATTCCCTCCATTGTTTGGTGAGGGTTATCACGCACTGGAATCACTCCTTACCGGCAATCCTGTGCAGGGGTTGGATACTTCATTGTTTGCATCGCTGCTCAATTATAAGTGGTTTGTCCCGGTTTTCTTCCTTTTTGTGTTGATTTTCAAAGTGTTTGCCATGTCGTTTACAAATGCCGGCGGAGGTGTGGGTGGTACATTCGGTCCTACTCTGATCGTGGGTGGTATTGCCGGATTTGTCCTTGCCAGGGTGATCAATCTCACTGGAATACATGTCTTGCCAGAGAACAATTTTGTCCTGGTAGGTATGGCAGGTCTCATGGCTGGTGTGATGCAGGCCCCTATGACTGCGATCTTCCTTATTGCAGAGATTACCGGCGGTTATGAACTTCTGATGCCTTTGAGTATAACAGCGGCCATATCTTTTGCCACTATACGTGTATTCGAACCATATTCTATCTATACCAAGCGTATTGCCAAAAGTGGTGAACTTCTCACACACGACAGTGACCAGGCAGTACTGACACTTCTCAGGACATCGGATCTGATAGAGTCAGACTTCTGTCCTGTCCATATGGAGGACAGCTTGGGTAATCTGGTGAATGTAGTGGCCAAGTCCAGGAGAAACATCTTCCCTGTAGTCGATTCAGACAATCAATTCCAGGGGTTCATCTCTCTCGATGATATCAGCATGGTGATGTTTGACCGTGACAAGCAG